>JAYTOZ010000448.1:0-7056 GCA_043747515.1 Frankiales bacterium
ACGACGCCCTTGGCGACCGGCCCCTCGTCGTCGTCGAGGGCGAGCCGGCTGGTGAGCCAGTAGCCGACCACCGAGTGGTTTCCGCGCATGAGCTGTGAGCCCGCGAACGAGGCCAGCCGCTGGCTGGAGACGCCGTAGGTCACCAGGCGCCCGAACGGCGCCAGGCAGGTGAGGCTCTGCTCCCCGACGTCGCCTCCCACCGCGTCCAGAACGACGTCGACGCCGCGGCCGCCGGTGGCGGCGAGCACCTCCTGCGGCCACCGCTCGGACCGGTAGTCAACGACGGCATCCGCGCCGAGCTCCTGCGCGATCCGCCGTTTGGCAGCAGTCCCGGCCGTGGCGATGACCGTCGATGCCCCGAAGACCTTCGCGAGCTGGACGGCGAGGGTGCCGACGCCACCCGCAGCCGAGTGCACCAGCACCGACTGCCCGGGCTCGAGCCGGCCCGAGCGCTGCAGGACCTGCCATGCGGTGACGCCCTGCACGAGGAAGGCAGGGCCCTGGTCGAGGTCCACCGCGGCGGGGAGCTCCGTGACCAGAGCGAGGGGCGCGACCGCGTACTCCGCATAGCCGCCGGAGACGAAGGCGATAACGCGGCGCCCGACGAGCTCGGCGCCGACGCCTGGCCCGACGGTCGCCACGACGCCGGCGACCTCGGTCCCGAGCACCGCGGGGAGCGCGAGGGTCGACTCTCGGGTGACGTAGACGCCCTGCCGAGCCATCACATCGGTGTAGTTGACGCCTGCGACTGCGACGCGGATGAGGACCTGGCCCTCGCCGGCCGTCGGCGGGTCCACCTCCTCGAGGCGGAGCACCTCCGGGCTGCCGGTCTCGTGGATGCGGATAGCTTTCACGGTGCACTCCCCAGGGCCGGCGCGGGCGTTCGGACGGGCGGTGGCGGCAGGAAGCCGGCACCGACGAAGTAGTCGAAGTAGAGCGTCAGCAACCGGTCGTCGATCGCGGGACAGGTGATCGAGGTGCCTGCAAGGCCGCCAACGACGTGGCGGTCGTCGAAGGATGCGGCCGGGATCCGGTCGAGCGGCAGCGTGCCGGCCAGGAAGGGGGCGAGCGCGCCGGCCGTGCCGTCGGACAGGTCTGCGGCCCGCTCCACGACCCGGCTGCACCACTCGCCGAACGTCAGCCGCTCGGCGACGTAGCCGTAGCGCTCCACCCAGGCCACGAAGTCGGCCTCGGGCATCGGGTCCTTGGACACGAGGTGGAAGGCTTGTCCCTGCAGCTCGGGCTGGCGGGACAGGTGCACCATCGCGGCCACCACGTAGTCGACCGGCGTGATGTCGAGAATCATGTTCATCACCGGGGCCACGCCCATCTCGATGCCGACCTTGGTGGCCCGCCACACGAAGTCGTAGGTCTGGCACGCTCCGGTCAGGCTGTGGCCGGCGACCCGGCCGGCCCGGTATATGTAGACCGGCAGGCCGCGCCGCCCGGCCTCAAGGACCATCTGCTCGCTGACCCACTTGCTCTGCGTGTAGCCGAAGGTGTGTTCGAGGTCGTGGACGGGCTGCATGTCCTCGAGGAACTCGGTGCCGGGCGGATAGCTGAAACGCGAGAACACGTACGTGGTGGACACGAAGTGGACTGGCTTGACTGTCTCGTCGCAGGCCAGGCGCAACAGGTCCTGCGTGCTCAGCACGTTCGCCGCCTTCAGCGCCTGGTAAGGCCGCAGGAAGTTCACCTCCGCCCCGCAGTGGTAGATCACGTCGACCATCGCGGCCAGGTGCTGCCACTGCGCCCGGCCGACCCCCAGCCTGGGGCGGTCCAGGGTGCCGAGCACCGGCAGGATGCGGTCGGCGAAGGCCGGGTCCCAGATGCCGTAGCCGGTGAGGGTTTCGCGGATGCGCCGGTGGCCGTCGGCCACCGAGGGCGCCCGGACGAGGCAGAACGCGATGGCCTCGGTCTCGCGCAGCAATTCGGCGAGGAGGAACGCGCCGACGAAGCCGGTGGTCCCCGTACACAGGGGGTGCTGCGGGTGCCGCACCGAGTGCCGGTGCGCGTGCGGTGGGAGCTGGATGTCAGGGTCGAGCCGCGCCTCGGCCACCAGGTCGAGCGGCTTCTCGGCGCCCCTGCTCTCCGGGCCGGCGTCACCGGTGAGCAGCCCCACCAGCCGGGCGATGCTGGGTTCTCCCTCGAAGATCGTCTGCAGCGGGAGGTCCACCCCGAACACGTCCCGCACCCGGAAGATGAGCTTGGTCGCAAGCAGGGAGTGGCCGCCGAGCTCGAAGAAGCTGTCGTGGACCCCGACGTCCCTCACGTCCAGCAGGTCCTCCCAGATTTGCGCCATGGCACGCTCCTGGGGCGTGCTCGGCGCGACATGGCCGGCCTGACCCGGGCCGCCGTCGCCGGCGAAGCCGACGGCGGTGTCGTCGGCGTTCGGAGCGGGTAGCCGGTTGCGGTCGACCTTGCCGTTGGGGGTCAACGGGAGCGCCTCGAGCGCAACGATCCGTGATGGCACCATGTAGTCCGGCAAGACCGACCGCAGTTGCTCCATCAGCGCGCCCGGCGCCGGGGCGGCGCCCGCCGCCGGCTCGACGAACGCGATCACCCCGGTGCCGCCGGAAGGCTCCGCCCGGGCCACGGCGACGGCTCGCGCGACCGCCGGGGAGCGCTCGAGGACGGCCTCGATCTCGCTGAGCTCCACCCGGAAGCCCCGGACCTTCACCTGGGAGTCCAGACGCCCCGCGAACTGCAGGCAACCGTCGGGTCGGGTGCGCACGAGGTCCCCGGTGCGGTAGAGGCTGTGACCAGGCCAGAGGGGCGCCTCCACGAACCGCTCTGCCGTCAGGGCCGGCCGCCGGTGGTAGCCCAGGCTGACGCCGTCGCCGCCGAGGCAGAGCTCACCGAACGTCCCCGGCGGGACCGGCGTCAGGCCCTGGTCGAGCACGAAGGCGGTGGTGCCGGCAATCGGGTGCCCGAGCGGGACCACACCGTTCTCGACATCGGCGTCGGTCACCCGGTGCACTGCCGACCAGACCGTCGTCTCCGTCGGGCCGTACATGTTCCATACCTGCGCGCAGCGGACCAGGAGGTCCGCTGCCAGCGCCGGCGGGAACGCCTCCCCGCCGCACAGCGCCCGCAGGCCGGGACGGCCGGCCCAGCCGCTGTCCAGCAGGAGTCGCCACGTTGACGGGGTGGCCTGCAGCACCGTCACCGCGTGTTGGTCGATGAGCGCCGCCAGACGAGCCCCGTCCGCGACGTCCTGCGGCCCGGCGACTACGACCGCGGCGCCGGCCACCAGCGGCAGCAACATCTCCAGCACCGAGATGTCAAATGACGGGCTGGTCACCGCGAGGAGCACGTCGTGCTCGTCGAGGCCCGGCTCGCGACGCACCGCCTCCAGAAAGGTGACGACGTTACGGTGCGAGACGCGCACGCCCTTGGGTCGGCCGGTGGAGCCCGAGGTGTAGATCGTGTAGGCGCACTGGTCGCCGGCGATCGCCGTCTTTTCCACCGCTGCCGGGTTGGGCGCGACGGCCGGCTGGTCGACCAGGATGGTCGGTACGTCGACCGCCGGCAGCGCCCCGCGAAGATCGCTGCGGGTCACCAGCGCGACGACGTCGGCGTCGCCGCAGATGTAGGCGAGCCGGTCGCGCGGGTAGCCGGGGTCGAGTGGGACGTAGGCCAGTCCGGCCCGGAGCACGCCCAGGATGGCGACGACGGTGTCCACCGAGCGCGGCAGGCAGACGGCGACGTGCGCACCGGGCTCAGCCCGTACGAGCGAGCGCAGATCCGCCGCGAGCTCGCTCGAGAGTCGGTCGAGCTCGCCGTACGTCATCGCGACGCCCTCGGCGATGAGGGCGACCCGCTCGGGACAGCTCCGGCCGCGGGCCAGGACCAGCCCCGGCACGTCCAGCAGGGTGCCGGCCGGCCGGGCCGCGTCCTGCGCCCCCTGCAGCAGCACCAGCGCGCCAGCCGGTGTGATCAGGGGCAGCTCGGCCACCGGGCGGTCGCGCCCCGCCACGACGGCGCCCAGCAGAGTCAGGTAACTGTCGACCAGCCGTTGCACGAATGCTGGGTCGTAGAGGTCGCGGCCGTAGTCGACATGTGCGGTCATGCCGCTGCCGGTGGTGACCAGGTGCAGGAGCAGGTCGACCTGGCAGCCCCCGTTGGGCAAGTCGCGCAGGACGATGCCCGGCGCGCCGGCAGCGTCGGACCGGTCGGCCTGGAAGTTAAAGACCACCTGGAACAGCGGGCTGCGGCTGGGGTCACGGGCGGGGGCGACGGCACTCAGCACTTGCTCGAAAGGCACCGCCTGGTGCTCCATCCCGCCGCGCACGGTGTGGTTGACCTGCTCGAGCAAGGTCGCGAAGGTCGCCGTCCCCGGCAGGGCGAAGCGCAGTGCCAAGGTGTTGAGGAAGGGCCCGATGAGGCTCCCGGTGCCGGGCTCCTCGCGGTTGGCGACCGGCACGCCGACGACGATCTCGTCTTGTGCCGCGTAGCGCGTGAGCACCACCACGAAGGCCGTCAGCATCGTGACGAAGGGCGTGACGCCCTGGCGGCGACTGTAGGAGCGGACCTGGGCGACGAGCCCGTCCTCGACCGGAAACGGCAGCCGAGCGCCCCGGTAGGTCATCCGCGAGGGGCGCGGGTGGTCCATCGGCAGGGTCAGCTGCTGCGGAGCGCCGGCGAGGTGCCGCGACCAGTGCGCGAGGTCGGCCGCCCCCTCCGCGGCGGGACGCGACCTCGCCCTCGCCGAGACGTCAGCAAACTGGAAGGGCAGGGCCGGCAGGTCCGCCGTCGTCCCGCTGAGCCGGGCGCCATAGAGCGCGCCCAGCTCGGCGAAGAACACCCCGGTGGAGAACCCGTCCGACACCAGGTGGTGAAGCGTCAGCTGGACGAAGCACTCGCTCGCACCGTGCGGCACGATCGTGACGCGCAGCAGTGGCGCGACCGACAGGTCGAAAGGTTGGCAGGCGTCGTCGGCGAAGGCCTGCTCCCGGGCCTGCCCCGACAGGCCGCGAAGCACCTCCAGGGGGACCGTCACGCGCTCCTGCACGATCCCGACCGGCCCGTCTGCGCGCATCGCGAAGCGGGTCCGCAGGATCTCGTGACGCCGCACAACCTCATCCAGGCAGTCCGCGAAAGCGGCGGCGTCCACGCGGACCGGGACCCGCGCCACGCCGGACATGTTCTGGAACGACGTGCCCGGGGCGAACTGCTCCAGGAACCACATGCGCTCCTGGGTGGAGGACAGCGTGACGACGTCGCCCTGGCGCGCCACGGGGGTAATCCCGGCCGGCAGCTCAGCGGTGGCCCCTGGGCCGACCGCGGGCCGCAGGCGGGCAACCAGGGCAGCTCGTTGCACCGGGGACAGCCCGGCGACCCGGTCCCGCAGCGTGGTCATGCGCCACCCACCCCCGTCGCAGACAGCTCGATCTCGGCCAGCAAGGCCTCGGCGTCGCCCGGGTCAAGGCCGGCAAGCAGCTCCGCGACCCGCTCCGCGGTGTCCGGCGCGAGCTCGGCAGCTGCGCGCCGCGCCCGCTCGTCCTGGATCAGCCCCGCGACATCGGTGACCGTGGCGCCCTGCAGCAGGACGAGGACCTTCGGCGCCGCGCCCAGCGCCTGCTCGAGCCGGATGCGGACCTCCACAGCGATCATGGAGTCCAGGCCCAGCTGGTTGAGCGGCTCGTCGCGCGCGAGCTTGTCCGGGACCAGGCGCAGGACACCCGCGAGGATGCCCGCGCAGGCGTCCTCCACGATTGCGAGCTGCTGCTCGGTCGGGGCGCCGGCCAGCCGCTCGAGCAGGCTGACCACCTCACCGGTCGCCGCGGCCTCCCCGTCGTGCTGGCGCGCCAGGTGCGCGATCAGCGGGGGCACGATCGGGTGGCTGGCGATCAGGGTCGGCCAGTGCGCCGACACGACGACCTGCTCGACCTCGTCCGAGCCGAGCAACTCCTGCAGGATGGCGATCCCGGTGCGGGCCGGGAGCAGGTCCAGGCCCCGCCGGGCGTACAACGGCTGGAGCCCGAGGTCGGCGATCATGCCGGTGTCCCACGGCCCCCAGTTGACCGACAGCGCGGGCAAGCCGCGGCCGCGACGGAAGTACGCGAGCGCGTCGAGGAAGGCGTTGCCGGCGGCGTAGTTGGCCTGCCCGGAGGTGACCACGAGTGAGCTGACGGAGGAGAACAGCGCGAAGAAGTCGAGGTCCTCCTCGGCCAGCGCCTCGTGGAGGTTCCACGCGCCCAAGACCTTCGGGCGCAGCACGTCCACCAGCTGCTCGGGGGTCATCTGCACGAGGACTTGGTCGCGCACGACGCCTGCTGCGTGCAGCACACCGGCGACGGGGGGCAGACCGCGCGCCCGGCGCTGCTCGAACAGACTCCGCACCGCGCGCGCGTCCGCGACATCGAGTGCAACCGGCTCGACGACCGCCCCGAGCGCCTCCACCTCCAGGACCGCGGCGACTTGGGGCCAGCTGCTGTCGGTCCGCGCGAGCCCCGCCCAGGAGGCGCGCGGCGGCAGTGCCGACCGTCCGGCGAGCAGGACGTGCCGCGCTCCGCGTTCTGCGAGCCAACGCGCGAAGAGCAGCCCGAGCGCCCCCAGCCCACCGGTGATCAAGTAGGTGGCGTCACGGCGCAGGCTGACCGGCAGCGACCCAGAGTCCCGCCGGGAAGGCTGAAGGCGGGCCACGAGGCGGACCCCCGCGCGCCACGCGACCTGGTCCTCCGCCTTGTCGGCACTGAGCAGCTCGGCGACGAGTGCCTGCACATCGTCCAGCGGCCGGTGCGGGTCCAGGTCGATCATCTGGGCGCCGAGGGTGAGTGACTCGTGGTTCAGGACCCGCCCGATACCCCACAGGGGTGCCTGCGACAGGCCCGTGCTCGTGACGCCGCCGTCCACTGGCTGGGCGCCCACCGTGACGAAGCTGAGCGGCCAGGCGTGTCCTTGATGGTCGAGCGCCTGCACAAGGTGCAGGACCGAGAGCGGCCCCTCTGCAGCCGCCCACGCGACGGCCTGCGCCTGGTCTCCCCGGCCTGCCCAGAGGTGGACGACCCCGCGTACGGGTGGTCCCGCACGCTGCGCCACCGCCCGGACCAG
>JAYTOZ010000449.1:0-16411 GCA_043747515.1 Frankiales bacterium
CCGCTGTCGCGGAACTTGCGGTAGTCGATGCCCAGCACGAGCTCCTCGAGTCGCGACAGCGGCTCCCCGGCCCGCTGCAGGGCTGCCACCAGGCAGGCCACGATCGCGCCGGCGCTCGATCCGGCGACCCGCGGGAACGCATAGCCGGTCTCGTCCAGCGCCCGCACCGCTCCGGCCAGGGCGATGCCCTTCACGCCGCCGCCCTCGAAGACGAGATCGGCCCGCAGCGGTGTTGTCATGCCGGCGACGCTAGCCATGGTCCAGACTGGCCAGCCGATGTCCTTGGCCGGTAGGAGGTACGCGATGAGCGACCTCGTCGTGCTGTACGCCGGGCCGGCCGCCGGCCACGGCATCGAGGCCGTGCTGAGCCACCGCGGCGGGGTGACGACCGACTACGGCCACGTCAGCCGGATCCTCCTCGCTGCCGGGCACGTCTCGGCCGGCCAGCCGATCGCCCTGGTCGGCAATGAGGGTGCGTCGACCGGACCGCACCTGCATGTCGAGGTCCGCATCGACGACCACCCGGTCGACCCGGTGCGCTGGCTCACCGAGCACGGCGCAGCGCTCGGCTGATCGCGATGGCCCTCGGTCGGACCCTGCGACTGCTGTCGCTGCCCGCGGGCGCGGCCGTCCTGGCGGCGGAGGGAAGGGTGCGCCGGCTCGCCGGGGCCGACCCCGACGTCGTACGCCGGGACCTTCGGGCTCGCAACGCCACGCGCACCCGGCAGGTCCTCGGCCAGGCCAAAGGCGGGGCGCTGAAGGCCGGCCAGCTGCTCTCGACCGTCGAGGCGTTGTTCCCGACCGACCCGGAGGCCAGCTGGCGCGAGGCGCTCGTTGGGCTGCAGGAGGCCAATCCGGCGCTGGCCTTCGCCGAGATCGAGCCGGTGCTCCGGGCCGAGCTCGGGCCGAATTGGACGTCGCTGTTCAGCCAGTTCGACGAGCAGGCCGCGGCGGCCGCCTCGCTCGGCCAGGTCCATCGGGCCCGCTGGGCCGACGGGCGGCTGGTCGCGGTCAAGGTGCAGTACCCGGGGGTCCGCGAGGCGCTCGTCGCCGACGTCCGCGCCGTCTCGGTATTGACCCGCGCCGCTGCGCTCCTCGCCCCGGGCCTGGCCCTGCCGCCGCTGGTCGCCGAGCTGCGTGACCGGCTGCTGGAGGAGCTCGACTACGAGCACGAGGCCGCCTCGCAGCGCCGCTTCGCGCTGGCCTATGCGGGTGACCAGCAGATCGTCGTCCCCGACGTCGTGGCGGCGACCCGGCGGGTGCTCGTGCAGGACTGGGTCGACGGCACGCCGCTCGCCGCGGTCGCAGCCACCGGGTCGCCGGCAGAGCGCGACCGGGCCGCCCGGCGCTACCAGTTGTTCCTCGTCTCCGGACCGGAGCGGGCCGGGCTGCTCCACACCGACCCGCACCCGGGCAACTTCCGGATCACCGGTGACGGCCGGCTCGGCGTGCTCGACTTCGGCTCGACCCTGCGGCTGCCGGGCGGGCTGCCGCCGACGTTCGGCCGGCTTCTGTCGGCGCTGCTGTCCGGCGACGACGAGGCCGTGCTCACCCGGCTGCGTCAGGATGGTTTCGTCGCCGAAGGGGCAACGCCCGACGTCGGCAAGCTGACCGACTACATGGCGCCGTTCAGCGAGCCGGCGCGGCACGAGGCGTTCCGCTTCAGCCGGGCCTGGCTCCGGGCCGAGTTCGGCCGCATCAACGACCCGCGCAACCCCGACTTCGCGGTCGCGCTGCAGCTGCGGATGCCGGCCGAGCACCTGTTCACCCACCGGGTCTGGCTCGGCATGGTCGGGGTGCTGTGCCAGTTGGAGGCGACCGTGCCGGTGGCCCCGGTGCTGCGCCGCTGGCTGCCCGGCTTCGTCAGCTGAGGTCGACGACCATCTTGCCGGTGTTCTCGCCGCGAAGCAGGCCGATGAAGGCGGCCGGCGCCTGGTCCAGGCCCTTCACGACGGTCTCCCTGGCCAGGATCCGGCCGTCGGCGATCGCCGGTGCGACCTCGGCCAGGAACGCCGGTTGCAGCTCGGCGTGGTCGCTGACCAGCAGGCCTTCGAGCCGCAGCCGCTTGCCGATCACCAGGGCGAGGTTGCGCGGCGCGGCCGGCGGCGTGCTGGCGTTGTAGACGCTGATCATCCCGCAGATCACCGCCCGGCCATGGACCTTCAGCGCGCCGATCGCCGCCTCGAGGTGCTCGCCGCCGACGTTGTCGAAGTAGACATCGATGCCGTCCGGCGCGGCCTGAGCGAGCAAAGCCGCCACCCGACCGTCGTGGTAGTCGAAAGCGGCGTCGAAGCCCAGCTCGCCGGTCAGCCAGGCGACCTTGGCGGCCGACCCGGCGCTGCCGATCACCGTCCCACCGCGCAGCTTGGCCAGCTGCCCGACCAGGCTGCCGACCGCACCGGCCGCGCCCGACACGAACACGGTCTCGCCCGGCTGCATGTCAGCGACGGCGAACAGCCCGGCGTACGCGGTGAGACCCGGCATGCCGAGCACCCCGAGGTAGGACGAGGCGGGGGCCAGGCTGGTGTCGACCTTGCGGAAGGCCCTACCGGGGGCGAGGGCGTAGTCGCGCCAACCAAGGCCGTGCAGCACCACATCACCGGGGACCAGGCCATCGGACGTCGAGCTGACGACCTCGCCGACCGCGCCCCCGTCGAGCACCTGACCGAGCTGGAAGGGCGGGACGTAGCTCTTCACGTCGTTCATCCGGCCGCGCATGTACGGGTCGACCGACATCGCGAGGTTGCGCACCAGCACCTCGCCCTCGGCCGGCTCGGGCAGCGCCACCTCGACGAGTTCGAAGTCGCTCGGCACCGGCTCGCCGGACGGACGGGCGGCCAGGTGGATCTCGCGGGAGGTCGTCATCACCCCATCCTCGCAGGCGGATTCGCGTCGCTGTGGCGCATGTCGCACCCAGATCCACCCGCAAGGGCCCTCGGTGCGCGAAGATGTTGCGGGTTCGTCACTCGGACGGCCACCTTGCACCGTTGCGGAGGCGCTGTGCCCAGCACCGCCCCGTCGGTGCTCATCGTCTCGGCGACGATGGGTGCGGGGCACGACGGTGTCGCCTACGAGCTGCAGCGGCGACTGGTTGCCGAGGGTGCCACCGCCGAGGTCGTGGACTACCTGCAGATGATGCCGGGCCGGGCCGGGCCGTTCTACCGGGCGGTCTACCAGGGTCAGCTGCGCTACGCCCCGGCCAGCTACGAATGGCTCTATGGCCGGATCGACCGGGGGCTGCTTGCCCCGACCGCGCGCTGGCTCGGCCGGATGGGCCGCGCCAAGGTGCTGCAAGCCGTCCGCGACGGCAAGCACGACCTGGTGGTGTCTACCTATCCCCTGGGTTGTCAGGCCACCGGGGCGTTGCGTCGGTCGGGCAAGCTCGGTGTGCCGGCCGTCGGGTTCCTCACCGACGTCGACGTCCACGGGCTGTGGCTGCACCCCGGGGTCGATCTCAACCTCACCGTCTGGGACGGCAGCGCGGAAGTTGCCCAGGACCGCTCCGGCACCCCGTCGCGCGCGGTCGGTCCGGTGCTGCCCCCGGTCTTTCGCGACCCGGTGACGCCAGCCGAGCGCGCCACCGCGCGCGCCGCGCTGGCGCTGCGCGACCCGGACGCCAAGGTGGTCCTGGTCGTGGCCGGCTCCTGGGGCGTCGGCGACATCGCCGACACGGCCCGGGCGATCGAGGCGGCCGGCGTGGGGATCCCGGTCGTGCTGTGCGGGCGCAACGAAGCCCTGCGGGCCGCGCTCGAAGCGGAGGGCACCGGCATCGCGCTGGGCTGGACCACCGACGTCCGATCCCTGCTCGCCGCCGCCGACGCCCTGGTGCACAACGCCGGCGGGCTGTCCTGCCTCGAGGGCTTCGCCGTCGGCACCCCGGTCATCGGCTACGCCTGCCTGCCGGGCCACGGCCACCGCAACGCCGAGGCGATGCGCGACGCGGGCGTTGCCGCCCACGCCGAGACCGCCGAGGACCTCATCGAGGCGATCCGCCGGCTGGCCGGCACCGCCGACGGCGCTGCGATGGCCGCCCGCGCACGGGCGCTGTTCCGCATCGACCCGACCCTCGAGCTGCTCCGCCTCGCCAAGACCGCGCCCGTCACGGTCCCCCGGCAGCGCCGCGCCCCGGTGGCCTCTCGATGGGCCGTCCGCACCGCCGGGATCTCCACAGTCATCCCGCTTACGCTCGGCGGCCTGTCCTTCGGGGTGGCGCAGGCCGCGCAACACGGCTACGGCGTCGCCGAGGGTGGGCGGGCGGTCTACGTGGCAGCCGAGCTCAGCCACGAGCAGGCCGCCAACCCGGCGGTGGTCCAGGCCCTGCGCCAACACCGGGTGAGCGCCGTGATCGGCACCGGCCTCAACGCCCCGACGCCGACCGACGTCGCGCTGCTGTTCAGCTCGGGCATCGGCGTGATCGGAGCCGACCGCGGGTCCGGCCGCCGCGACCCCCGTCGTCAGCGCGACGACATCGACCTGGCGGCCAAGGCCATCGCCGACGTCACCCACGAGCCGCAGCCGCCGGTCCTGCTGCTGCACCATGCCGGGCTCGTCGAGCACATGGTTGCCTGGAACAACGACTTCCTGCTCGGCTACCCGGAGCGGGCGCGCGGTGGCGAGGCGCTCCCCAGGCTCGCTCCGGGCACCCAGCTGGCGCTCGACCTGCGCCGCCGCACCGCCGTGCAGCTCATCGCCGACCTCAACGCACTGGACGCCGCGGTGAACGCGGCGCACCTGCCCGAGCAGCCGATGCGGGTGCTCTGGAAGGCGCCGTGAGCTTCGCGATCCGCGGGCCGGCCTCGCTGCGACGGGTCGCAGCGGTCGGCGCCTCGGTCCTGGCAGCCGGCGTCGCCGT
Organism: Frankiales bacterium; assembly: GCA_043747515.1. Lineage (GTDB taxonomy): Bacteria > Actinomycetota > Actinomycetes > Mycobacteriales > SCTD01 > JAYSQK01. The sequence continues at coordinate 4,853 of JAYTOZ010000449.1, forward strand.
CCAGGCCGCGCCGCTGCTGACCGGCATCGCTCCGCTGCGTGGCCTGTGGCCGACCCTGGCCGGCCGCGGCACCGCCGGCCACGTGGCGCTGAGCTTCGACGACGGACCGGACGGCGCGAGCACCCCGCAGTTCCTGGAGCTGCTCGCCCGGCTCGACGTACGCGCCACGTTCTTCATGCTCGGCGAGATGGCGCAGCGCTTCCCCGACCTGTCCCGGCGGGTCGTCGACGCGGGCCACGAGCTGGCCGTGCACTCCTGGGACCACCGCAACCACCTGCGCAACACCCCGGGTCGGCGGACGACCGACCAGCTCGAGCGCACCGCCGACCTGCTCCGGGCGCAGTCCGGTGCCCAGGCGGTGTTTTTCCGGCCGCCGTACGGCGCACTGACCGCCGCCGATCTCGCCGCGGCCGCTCGGGTCGGGCTGCAGCCCGTCCTGTGGACCGCGTGGGGCAAGGACTGGACGGCCTCGGCCACCCCTGCCTCGGTGCTGCGCTCGGTCACCAAGGGCCAGGTCGACGGTGGCACTGTCCTACTGCACGACTCGGACTGCACCAGCGCGCCGGGTTCCTGGCGGTCGGCGTACGGCGCGCTGCCCTCCCTCGTCGAGTGGTGCGGCGGCCGTGGGCTCGCCATCGGCCCACTTGGGGAGCACGGCCTGACGGCGTGACGCACCCCCACCCGCTGCTCGCCGCCGGGCTCGCCCTGGCCGCGGCCGCGTCGTTCGGCCTCGCCTCGGCGCTGCAGCACCTCGAGGCCGGCCGTGTCGACCGGCGCGGCGCGCTCGACCCGGGCCTGCTCACCACACTCGCCCGGCGACCCACCTGGCTGCTGGGCATCGTCGCCGACGTGGCAGCGGTGGCGTTGCAGGCCGTCGCGCTGCACTTCGGCGCGGTGACCCTCGTGCAACCCCTGCTCGTCGCCGGCCTGCCGGTCGCCGTCCTGCTGTCGGCGCGCTACGCCGGGCGGGCCCTGCTGGGCAAGGAGCGGCTCGGGTTGCTGCTGTGCACCGGCGGCCTGCTCCTGCTCGCGCCCGCGACCGCGACCACCTCGCTCGGCGCCGCGCCCTCCCGAGCCACCGCTGCGCTTGCGGGCCTCCTGCTCGTCGCGGCCGCCGGCGCCCTGCTGCTGCTGGCCCACCGGGTGCCCCGCCTGGCGCCGCCCGCCACCGGCACCGCGGCGGGTGCCGTCATCGGCGCCGGCTCGGTTCTGCTCGCGGTGAGCGCCGGCCGCAGCGGCGACATCCCCGCATTGTTCAGCTCCGTCGCGCCGTACGCCGCACTGGTCGTCGGCCTGCTCGGGTTGCTGCTCAGCCAGGTGGCGTTCCAGACCGGGGCGCTCGGGGCGCCGCTCGCCGCGCTGTCCGTCGTCGAACCCGTGGTCGCGGTGCTGCTCGCGGTGACAGTGCTGCACGAGCACCTACCCAGCGGCGGGGCCGACCGTGCGGCGGCGGGTGTGGGGGCGCTGCTCGCGGTGGGGGGCGTCGTCGCGCTGACCCGCGAGAAGCCGGTGGGCGCCGAGCTCGCGCACTGAGGGGTGCGGCCGGGGGCTGGGATGCGCGCGACCGTGGCCGGGGGCGGGGATGCGCGCGACCGGGGCCGGGGGCGGCCACGGGCCCGGCGCGCGACTGTCGGCGCGCCGTCTGTCCCCCCGCCTGTTGTCGGCGCCACTGTCGCAGCTCCCCCGCCGCACCTGGTCCCGGCGCCACTCACCCCGTCCTACGACCGGCACGCAACAGCCATCACGACTGAGCGCCACTTCCGCCAGCCGTACGACTGGCACGAGGCGCTCGTAACCGCTGAAACAGGGCCGCGGCGATGGGGAAGTGGCGAGGCCGGCCGACGGAGACAGGTTGGCCGGCGTCGCCGGAGCCGACCCGACGGAGACAGGCCGAGGGGCTCCACATCGCGGAGCCGATCGCGCGAGGCTCGACGCCGGCGGCACAACACAGCTCACGGCAACGGCGCGGACCGTCGACCTGATCCCGGGGCGGACCGTTGCACCAGCCTGCCCCTGGCGCTGTCGGCTCCGCTCCGTATGATCAACGCCGATCGAGCTCGCTGTCCGCTACCGAAGGGATCACTGCGTTGATCTTCATCGTCGTCAAGTTCCGCGTCCAGCCAGCATTCACCGACTCCTGGCTCTCACTCGTCGCTGACTACACCGAGGCAACCCGGGCCGAGCCCGGCAACCTGTTCTTCGAATGGTCCAGGAGCGTGGACGAGCCAGATACGTTCGTGCTCGTCGAGGCGTTTGCTGACCAGGCCGCCGGCGTCGCCCACATGCAGGGCGAGCACGTCAAGACCGGGATGATCCGAATGGCCGAGGTGATCTCGGACACGCCGGAGATCGTCAACGTCGAGGCGGCCGGCTCCGGTTGGGGGCGGATGGCAGAGATCACGCCGACCGCCCACCGGTAGGCCTCAGGGCGCGGTCGACCAATCCTGGGCAATTGCCTGTTGCGCGGCGCGCAGCCCAACCCGGCCGCGGCAGACCTCGTCGTGCAGGCGCACCTCGACGTCGTCCTTGACGACGGCCCCGCGCCGGCCGGCCCGCAGCTCGGGCCATAGGTTGCGCTCGGTACTCGCCCCGCCGAGCGACAGCGGCACGAGGTGATCCAACTCGAGCGCCGCGAACGGCGCGCCGTCGAGCCCATAGCGGTGCACCACCCGGACCTTGATCCGGTTCGTGACCTCCCTGGGCGGCCGCACCGATGCGGCATAACCGCGCCGGCAGATCGTCGAGGCGATCCGGTCCGGGGTCACCCTCGGGTCAGCCTCGCCCGGGGTGCAGCTGGCGTCGGGTAAACCATCGCGGGCGGTGCAGGCGGCCGGACCCAGCACCACCGTCACCGCCGGGGCCGCCGACCGGTCCCCCGAGCAGCCACCGGCCACCAGCGCAGCCAGCAGCAGCCCGGTGCGTCGTCTGCGCATGCGGCGACAGTAGGCGGACGGTCAGCCCGAGATGGTGATCGCGGTGTTCTGGCAGCCGTGGACCATCACGTTGAGCCGTTTGATCGTCCGACCGCCGGTCGTCGTCGCCCAGACCGAGTAGGGCTGACCGCCGGCGAGCGCCGCGATACTGAAGCTGCCCACCGAGGCGCCGAGCCGGGCCGAGCCCCAGCCCTGCGGGTAGGGGCCGACGTTGTACGGGTGCGACGTCCAGGCATAGACATTGCGCAGCGCGTACGCCGAGCCGGTGCCGCTCACGACCCGCCCGCTGATCGTCCCGGTCCGGCCGGCGTAGGCGCAGGTGAGCGGGAGCACGAGGCTCTGCCGGACGGCGCCGACCGGGACGTACTGCCGGTTGGCATAGCCGTACTTGTGGACGTCACCGGGGTTGAAGCAGGTGGTGCACGGCGACCCGGTGTAGCCCCGGGAGTAGACCTCGATCCAGACCGCCGCGGCATTGCTCGGCAGGTGGCCGAGCGACCAGTTGCGGGTCGTTCGCTGGCCGTTGCGCTGCAGGGTCCCGGCGGCCGTGCCGTTGCCGGTCACGAAGTGGTTGAGCTCGCGCTGCCGGACCGAGTAGCCGCCGTGGTTGCCGTTCTTGGCGCAGCCGAAGTCGCTCGGGGTGGCCGGGTCGGCGTTGATCGGCCGGTGGTTGACGTCGACGACGTCGAAACCGATGGAGACGTTGACGTCGAGGCCGTCCTGGCCGGTGACCGTGCCCGAGATGGCCCGGCCGCTGTCCCGTGCGCAGCCGGCCAGCGCGGGCGTCACCCCGGTCAGCGGCGCAGCCAAGCCCGCCGAGAGGCTGATGACGAGCAGGACGCGGGCGAAGGGGCGCACTGGGGGCCTTCCGGGTAGGTGGTGTCGAGCACATCGGCATCTCGCGGCCCAGCCTGGAGCATTGGGTCAGCCCCGTGGAGCTCCGTGCGGATCGAGGTCGGACAGGGCGGACCGCAGCAGCTGCAGGCCGTTGCGGGTGACCGCGTCAGCGTCGGCCACATCGAGGCCGAGCTCGACGGCAGCACCGACCGGGCCGCCTGCGTAGGCGTAGGCCGACACCACCGCGGTGCGCTCGGCCTCGGGCAGAGCGGCCAGGGCCACCTCGAGCCGGTCGATCAGCTCGGCCTCGTGACCGCCCGGGAGCGGGGCGGCAAGCGCATCGACGAGCCCAGCCGGCAGCGGCCGGCAGCGCGGCGGTCGGTCTGCCACAACGTCCTCTTCGGGGGCTCGGCAACGGGCGGGGGCTCGGCAGCGGGGCGGGGCGGGCAGTTGAGCGGCCGCCCCGGTTGCCCGGGACGGCCGTCGTACCGACCCGTCAGGTCGCCTCACGGCGGCGTGTCGCTCGTAGCGACTGTGTTGGGACCGGGGGCCATGTCGGGGCCGGTACACCAACCACGGTAGTCCTGTCCGTGACCAACTGGGCACCTGACACAGCAGTTGGGCCGTCGACCTGCGCATCCGGGCGACCTGGACCACACTGGGGAGTCATCCTCGGCGAACCCCCGGAGGTCCCCGTGATCGTGGTCGTGGCCCTGCTCGGCCTCGCGCTGCTGCTGTGGTCCGGCATGCGCCTGATGACCTGGCAGGCCGCTCGGTTGGGCGCCTCGGTCCCGCACGGGCGCCGGCAGCTCGGGCGGGCAACCACCGGTCGCCGCCCGGCAGCCGGCCTGGCAATGCCGCCCGGCCATCGGCCGCCCCCCGGACTCGGGCCGCTCAGCCCCAGCGAACGATTCCTGTCGACCGAGGCGGCCAGAGGCCTGCGCGAGTTGCAGCAGTTCCTGGCCGAACGGGCGGCCTGAAAGGATCGGGCCATGACCGTCCCGCTGCGCACCGCCCCGACGATCGACCCCGGCACCGAGTACGACGAGCGCACCGAGGAGCGCTCGCTGCAGGAGCCGGGCTCGGTCGCGCACATCGTCAAAGATCCCGGCAAGGTCACCGAGGCCTACATCCTCGGCAGCCCCGTCGAGGCCCTCTGCGGGCACGTCTTCGTGCCGAGCAAAGACCCCAAGTCGCTGCCGCTCTGCGACACCTGCAAGGACATCGCCGACATCCGCACCGACGGCCGGCACGGCGACATCTCCTGACCGCCCGCCGCCCGCTGGTGACCACCGGCGGCTCGTGGCCGGTCCGGTTCGGCTTCGCCGAGCTCGTCCGGGACCTCGACCGGCCGGCCGGCTGGATGCTGATCGTCGACGGTACGCCGCAGTCCTACGTCGACACCGAAGATCCCCTGCACCTGGACTTCGACTACGTCCGACTGCTCGCCGACGTCGTTGAGGTCACCACCGATCCCGGTACGCCGTTGACGATGGTGCACCTCGGCGGCGGTGGCTGCACGTTGCCACGGTGGGTGGCCGCGACCCACCCCGGCTCGACCCAGGTGGTGATCGAGGCCGACGACCTGCTCGCCGAGGTGGTGCGCAGCCAGTTCGGGACGACCGGCTTCCGGCTCCGGGTCGGCGACGCCCGGGCCGCACTGGAGCACCTGCAGCCCGCCGCCAGCGACGTCGTCGTGGGCGACTGCTTCGTCGGTGCCCGAGTGCCGGCACACCTCGCCACCGTCGAGCACGTCTGGCAGGTCGCCGGCGTGCTCAAGCCCGCGGGCACCTACGTCGTCAACCTGGCCGACAGCGGCTCCCTGGTCTTCATCCGCCAGCAGGTCGCCACCATGCTGGCCGTCTTCGAGCACGTCGTGCTGCTCGGCGACCCGGGGGTGCTGCGCGGCCGGCGGTTCGGCAACCTCGTGCTCGCCGGCTCGCAGCAGCCGTTCCCACTCGACGCCCTTCGCCGGGTCACCGCGCGTGCGCTGGGCCGGGCCCGCGTCGTCGCCGGCCGCGATCTGACCTCATTCGCGGCAGGGGCCCGCCCGGCGACCGACGCCGACCCGCCGGCCACGCCGACGCCCCCGCCCGATGTTTTCGCGTCCAGCTGAGCAACCACTGCCCCGGCGTACCGGCTGCTTCTACGCTGAACCCATGCCGTCCCGCCTGCTGTCCCGCCGAGACCTCGACTTCCTGCTGTACGAATGGCTCGACGTGGAGCTGCTGACCAAGCGGCCTCGGTTCAGTGAGCACTCGCGGGAGGTCTTCGACGCCGTCCTGGACCTGTCCGAACAGGTCGCGACCCGGCACTTCGCCACCCACAACAAGCAGGGCGACGCCAACGAGCCCACCTTCGACGGCGAGCGGGTGCACCTGATCCCACAGGTGAAGGCGGCCCTTTCCGTCTTCGCCCAGACCGGGCTACTGGCCAGCAGCATGGACACCGAGGTCGGTGGTCTGCAGCTGCCGGCCGTCGTGGCGGGCGCCTGTTTCCTGTGGTTCCAGGCCGCCAACGTCGGGACGTCGAGCTATCCGTTCCTGTCGATCGGCAACGCCAACCTGCTGCTGGCCCATGGCACACCGGAGCAGGTCGACACTTATGTGCGGCCGATGCTGCAGGGCCGCTTCTTCGGCACGATGTGCCTGTCCGAACCGCAGGCCGGCTCCTCGCTGGCCGACGTCACGACCCGCGCCGAGCCGCAGCCCGACGGGTCCTACCGGGTGTTCGGCAACAAGATGTGGATCTCGGCCGGCGAGCACGAGCTGTCCGAGAACATCATCCACCTCGTGCTGGCAAAGATCCCCGGGTCCCCGCCGGGGGTGAGGGGGATCAGCCTGTTCGTCGTCCCGAAGGTCGTCGTTGGGACCGGCGAGCGCAACGACGTCGTGCTCGCCGGGCTCAACCACAAGATGGGCTACCGCGGCACCACCAACACGATGCTCAATTTCGGCGAGGGGGTGCACAACCCCGGGGGCGCACCCGGCGCGGTCGGGTTTCTCGTCGGCGAGGCCAACCGCGGCCTGTCGTACATGTTCCACATGATGAACGAGGCACGGATCGGCGTCGGGGCCGGCGCGACGGCGCTGGGCTATACCGGCTACCTGCAGTCGGTGGACTACGCCAGGCAGCGCCCCCAGGGCCGACCGGTCGCCGCCAAGGACCCCGCCGCGCCGCAGGTGCCGATCATTCATCACCCCGATGTACGACGGATGCTGCTTGCCCAGAAAGCCTATGTGGAGGGGGCTCTCGCGCTCAACCTGTACTGCGGGCGGCTCGTCGACGAGGAGAAGACCGCCGACGAGGTAGCCGACCGGGACCGCGCGCACCTCCTGCTGGATGTGCTGACCCCGATCGCCAAGAGCTGGCCGTCGCAGTGGTGCCTGGAGGCCAACAGCCTGGCGATCCAGGTGCACGGCGGCTACGGCTACACCCGCGAGTACGACGTGGAGCAGCTCTATCGCGACAACCGGCTGAACCCGATCCACGAGGGGACCCACGGCATCCAGGGGCTCGACCTGCTCGGCCGCAAGGTGACGATGCAGGGCGGGGCCGGGCTCACGCTGCTGCTGGACACGATCGCCGCGACCGTCGCCCGGACAACCGGCGAGCTGGCCGGGTTGGGTGCGGCGCTACAGGTCATGGCCGGGCGGGTCGGCGAGGTCACGGCGAAGCTGTGGTCGACCGGTGACCCCGAGCTCGCCTTGGCCAACTCCTCGGTGTATCTCGAAGCGGTCGGCCACGTCGTCGTCGCCTGGATCTGGCTGGAGCAACTGCTCGCCGCCGAAGCCGGCAGCGGGCCCTTCTACGACGGCAAGCGGCAGGCCGGTCGCTGGTTCTTCCGCTGGGAGCTGCCGAAGGTGGCCGCCCAGCTCGACCTGCTGGAGAGCCTGGACCGGACCACCCTGGACATGGACGAGCGCTGGTTCTAGCCGCGGGCACCCGGGAAGTCCGGGGGGCGCTTGGCCAGGAAGGCGGCCACTCCCTCGACGTACTCCGGGCTGTGCAGGCTGCTGGCGTAGATGGCGCGCACCTCGTCGTCCTCGGCGAGCTCGCCGGCCGAGATCTTCTCGAGCAACCGCTTCGCACCGAGCAGTGACACCCGGGCCCGGCTCGACAGCGTCGCGGTGAGCGCGTCCACCCGGGCCGGCAACTGCTCGACGGCGACCACCTCGTGCACCAGCCCGATCCGCAGCGCCGTGTCGGCGTCGACCAGGTCGCCGGTGAACAGCATCCAGGACGCCCAGGCCCGGCCGATCTGGTCGACGAGCCGCGCGGTCGAGGCGAGCCCGTAGACGATGCCCAGCTTGGCCGGGGTGATCCCGAACCGCGAGGCGGGCTCGCACAGCCGCAGGTCGCAGGCCAGCGCGAGTTGGCTACCCCCGCCGATGGCGAAGCCCTCGACCAGCGCGACCGTCGGCTTGGGGAACCCCGCGATCGCCGCCTCGCCCGCGAGCATCGCTGCGCCGTAGCGCTCGGCACTGTCCGGTGTGCTGCGCAACGACTGGAACTCGGTGATGTCCGCCCCGGCCGAGAACGGGCCACCTGGCGGCCCGCGGAACACCACGACGTCGACCGCGTCGTCGGCGGCCAGCACCGGCATGAGCCGCGAGAAGGCATGCCACATCGCCAGATGAATCGCGTTGTGTCGATGCGCACGGTCAAGGACCACGGTGACCGTGCCGCCCTGCTGGCTGACCCGCAGGGAGTCGGCAGCGTCGCCGAGGGCGGTGGAGACTGCTGCGGTGGGAGGCACCCCGGTATCCTGCTCGATCGGGGTGGGTGCCGGCCGGCCGGGTCGCTGGCGCTGCCAAGAGCGAGCGGGCCGTCACCACCTGTAGTGGTGCTCAGGCGTGCAGACCACTTCCAGTGACCGTCCACACAGCCCCCGCGCTTGCAACTGCTAGCGAGGCTCCCTAGTGTCGTCGGGGTCCGCGAGAGAGCGGACCGTGCCTGAGCCCTGGCCGGTCCGTCTGCCCGGTGGCCTGACCTCATCGCGTCACACCCAGGTGTGGCGCCATCCCATGTGGTCCGTCGCCCGAAGGCCGCGCGCCGTCCGCCTCCGGGTGATGCGGTGCCGGCCCGCCCCGGAGGAACGCATGCCACGCACGCATCGATCCCGAACGCCGAGCTACTGCACGCCGCTGCAGCGCTCCAAGTCAGCGCGCTCGCCCCTGTCCCACCGCCGCACCGTTCTGTTGAATCTTGGGGTGGCCACCGGCATTGCCGGGGCCGTGGCGGTCGTCGGCACCTCGTCAAGATCATCCGCGCCACGTGCCGAGCCGACGGTGGCACTGTCGTTGTCGGCCCACGCGAACGACCTCACCAGCTTGAACCGCAGCCTGGACACCCAGATCGGGCTGGCCACCCGCCATGCCTCGGCGCTGCGGACTGCCGCCGCCAGTCGCCACGCCGTCGACGTCGCGACCGCCCGTGCGCAGCGGGCCCGCCAGGTCGCCGCGGACCACCGAGCCAGCCGCTCACGACGCACAACCCTGTTGGCCGGGGATCCACGGGACATCGCCAGGGCCATCCTCACCGACCGCGGCCAGTCAGATGAGTTCGGCTGTCTGGACAACCTATGGACCCGCGAGAGCGATTGGCAGGTCCACGACACCAACGGCTCGAGCGGCGCGTACGGCATCCCGCAGTCGCTACCGGCCGACAAGATGGCCTCGGCCGGGGCTGACTTCCGCGACAACCCGGCGACCCAGATCCGTTGGGGCCTTGGCTACATCGCCGACCGGTATGGCTCGCCGTGTGCAGCCTGGTCGCATAGCCAGTCGTTCAACTGGTACTAACGCGACTCGGCCCGGGCCAGCCGCCGACGCTCGGCCGGAGGTGGCCCGGCCGGCGCCAGCGGAGCCGCCTGGCTGTCGATGGCCCGCAGCGAGGCGATCACCCGGCTCTTGTCGCGGGCGAGGTAGAAACCGGGCAGGGTCTGGTGCAGCACGCTCGCGTAGCCGGCCGTCGACAGCCTTGGGTCGAGCACCACCACGACCCCACGGTCGGTCGTCGACCTGATCAGGCGACCAGCGCCCTGAGCAAGCAGCACCGCCGCCGGCGGCAAGGTGACGTCCATGAAGCCGCGGTCCCCTGCGGCGGCGAGCCGCGCCTTCAGCAGCGGGTCCTCGACGTGGGCGAACGGGATGCGATCGAGCACCACGAGCTGGCAGGCGCTGCCCGGCACGTCAACGCCCTGCCAGAACGACCGGGTGCCGAACAGGCAGGTGCGCGCGTCCGAGGCGAACCGGTGCTGCAGCGCGCCGGCTGAGTCCTCGCCCTGGAGCAACACCGGCAGGTCGGTGGCCGCGCGGACCGCCGCAGCCGCCCTCGCGGCGGCTGCGGTGGACGAAAACAACCCGAGTGTCCGGCCGCCCGCGGCCTGGACCAGCTCGACGAGGAGTTCGTCGACCTCCTTCGCCCAGGCCAGCGGGAACCGCGCGGGGTTGGGCAGCGAGCTGGCCACCCACAGTTGACCCTGCCGCGCGTAGTCGAACGGGCTGCCGACGTCCAGATGACGCCACCGGCTGGGCGGCTGGTCGTCGTCACGGTCCAGCACCTCCCCGGCGGCCGCGGGGTCATGGGCGTCGCGCGCGTCAGCGGGCCCGCTGCCGGCCAACCAGACCAGGCCGAGCTCGCGCGCGGTGTGCCGGAAGGACCCGCCGAGGGTCAGCGTCGCACTTGTCGCGATGACCGTCCGCTCGCCGAACAGCCGGCTCGCAAGAGCCCCGCCGACCTGCAGCGGCGACACCCGAAGGGTGCGGTCGGCGGTGGCATAGAGCGCGCTGCTGGTCGACGGCGCGCGCAGCTCCCCGGCGGCCTCGGCAACCTCGACCAGGGCGGCTTTGACCCGTTCGCGGCGGGCCTGCTCGACCTCTTCGGCGCCGTCTTGCTGGCGGCCAACCTCGACGGCCGCCGCACCGCAGACCTGCTCGATGACACCCAGGACGTCGGCGAGCCCGGTCGGCAGCGAGCGGAGCCAGCCCGGCTCGATGACCGACAGCAACCCGTCGAGCCCGGCGTGGGCGTCCTCGAGCCGCTCGGCCATGACCGCGGCCACGAACTCGCGGGCCGCGGCCGCTGCCCGGCGTACGGCGGGGGCGGAGAGCTCGTGAGACAGCACGTCGGTGGCCGATGCGACGAACTCGTGGGCCTCGTCGAGGACCACCGCCTCGTGCTCGGGAAGCACCTGCGCGCCGGTGAAGACATCGAGGGCGAGCAGGGTGTGGTTCGCGATGACCACATCGGCCTCCTTCGCCGCCTCCCTGGCCCGCTCGCTGAAGCAGTCGATCCGGTCCGGGCACTTGCCGCCCAGGCACTCGCGCGCACTGATGGACACCTGCCGCCAGGCCCGGTCGGTGACTGGGAACGGCACCTCGTCGCGGTCACCGGTCCCGCACGTCGTCGCCCAGTCCCGGAGCTGGAGGACGGTGCGACCGAGGGCGCTGCCTGGCCCCTCGAACAACTCGTCCTGCTCCGGCTCGCGCGCCCCGGGGCCGTCATGGAGCTGCTGCAGGCAGACGTAGTTGCTGCGCCCCTTCGCCAACGCGTACGTCGGGCGACGGCCGAGCGGGCCCTCCAGCGCCGCGACCAGGCGGGGCAGGTCCTTATCGACCAGCTGGGCCTGCAGCGCTTTGGTCGCCGTCGCCACGACCACCCGCTTGCCGCTGGCGAGCGCCGGCACGAGATAGCCGAGCGACTTGCCGGTCCCCGTCCCCGCCTGCACCAGCAGATGCTCCCTGGTCCGCAGCGCGAGCTCGACCGCTGCAACCATCGCACGCTG
>JAYTOZ010000450.1:0-2384 GCA_043747515.1 Frankiales bacterium
CGCGCAGCTCAAGGGCGATGCCCTGGACCTGCGTCGGGACCAGCGGATCGCGCAGATCCCTGCGCAGACCGCCGGCGCGGACGCCCAGGTCGACGCCGGTGTCGCCGCCCTATGAGCTCAACCTCGATCCAGATCGACGCCGAGGCCGTCCGGGTCGCGGCTGGGAGCGTGCCTGATCCGGAGATCCGTCTCACGCTGGCTGAGTTGGACCTCATCGACGAGGTCGAGATCGACGAGGATGGCGGGGTGGTGGTGCGATATCACCTCACTTCCCCGCTGTGCCCGTCGCCGTTCGCGATCGATATCGGCAAGGAGGTCCGGCGGCGGGTCCAAGAGGTGCCGGGCGTCCGTGTCTGCCGGGTCGACATCCGCGATCATTTCATCGCCATGGACATCTCGGCGCAGGTCAACGACAGCCCGGTCGGCCCCGCCCCAGCGTGGCTGTGAACGCACAACAGGACCTGGACGACGTCGCCGGCCAAGCACTGGTCGGTCGGCGCGAACGGCAACTGCTCGATGATCCTTCGGTCCGGGCGATGGCACGGCTGCTGGCCAGCCGCTGTCGTCGCCCGGATCCGTGGATCCGGGCGGCCGTCGCGACGATTGACCGGTTCCAGCGTGAGGTCGCCCATGGTGACCTCCCTGGCCTGCTTGCCGTCGGTCGTGCCGACCTCGCTCACGCCGATCGGTCACTACTGCAGATCGTCCGGCGGCACGATGGACTGTCCGGCGGCCAACTCGCGTCCCTGGCCCTCGGGCCGCGGTTGTGGTGGACGGCCGCCGGCGTACCCGTGGCCTGGCGGCCGCTGTCGACGGCCCTGGGCAGTGTCCCGATGCCCGGCCGGGACACCGATCCCGACGTACGGCTGCTGCTGCTCGCCGTCATCGGCACCGGTGCCACCGAGAAGGAGCTTCTCGCGATCCGGGTCAAGGAGGCCGGCCGGCTGGACGCCACCGGCGCGCTGATCCCGGACCTGCAGGCCGAGCCGTTGGCAGTGACCTACCTCGATGCACAGGACGGGACCGAGCACATCACCTTCCTGTCCTACGAGGCCCGTGTGGCGCTCCACGAACGACTGGCCGAGCGGGGGCAGGTGGGTCCGGACGACCCGTTGCTACTGCCGTCCGACCGGGTCGCACAGGCCTCGGCAGGTGCGAGTACGTCGTCCAAGGCGCTCATCGGCGCTGGCAACGACGTCAACGTCACGATGTGTCGGGCGACCGGCGACTTCTTCCGCGCCTGGGGCATGCCCGGTGCGCGCTTCGACATCCGCAACACCCCTCCTGAGGAGCCACAGTGAAGGCCGCCCAACTCCACGAGTTCCATGCGCCCCTGGTCATCGAACAGGTGCCGGATCCGGTGGTGACCGCACCCTTCGACGTGATCGTGCGGATCGGCGCTGCCGGGCTCTGCCGCACCGACCTGCACGTCTGGGAGGGGCAGTTCGACGCCGCCCAGAAGGAGGCCGGGTTGGCACTGCCCTACTCGCCAGGCCACGAGAATGCCGGCTGGGTCGCAGCTGTCGGCGAGGCCGTGACCAACGTCGTGGTCGGGGACAAGGTGATCCTGCATCCCCTGATCACCTGCGGGCTCTGCCGGGCCTGCCGCGACGGCGACGACGTCCACTGCGACCTGTCGGTCTTCCCGGGTCTGTTCGCCCCTGGCGGTTTCGCCGAATACCTCAAGTCAGGCGCCCGCTCCGTCATCAAGATCGACGATGCACTGGAGCCGGCCGACGTCGCGCCGCTCGCTGACGCCGGGCTGACGGCCTACCACGCGATCAAGAAGGCGCTGCCGCTGCTCTATCCGGGCACCACCTGCGTCGTGATCGGCGCCGGTGGCCTCGGCCACATCGGGATCCAGTGCCTACGGGCGATGTCGGCGACCCGGATCATCGTGCTGGACGCCAACCCAGCCGCGCTCGCCATGGCAACGCAATGGGGCGCCGACGAGACGGTGCTCGTCGACGGCCATCAGGTCGCCGCGGTGCAGGAGCTCACCAAGGGTCGCGGCGCCGAGGTCGTGCTGGACTTCGTCGGCGAGGGCGGCGCCGAGGTCTGGGGCGTCGACCTGCTCAAGCGCAAAGGCCACTTCTTTGTCATCGGCTACGGCGGGACGCTCACGCAGGACACGATGCGAATTATCCTGACCGAGATCAATTTCATCGGCAACCTCGTCGGCAGTTTCAACGACCTGGTGGAGCTGATGGACCTGGCTGCCCAGGGCAAGGTCAAACTGACTACAACCAGCTACGCCCTGGACGACATCAACATCGCGATGGACGATCTCAACAGTGGACGCCTACGCGGGCGCGGGATCCTGGTCCCCTGAGGCCTGGTACGCGGTGAGGCTGGCGAGCAGCGTGCCAGCGAAGCGCTGAAGG
>JAYTOZ010000451.1:0-16667 GCA_043747515.1 Frankiales bacterium
CCGGCGACGAGCAGCGACGGTACGAGGCCGGCCGCGTAGACGCCGAACAGGGCAGTGAGCGTCTCCGCCGACAACCCGAGCTGGACCTTGTAGACGAGCAGCAGCGGGGTCGGGACGTTGGTGCCGGCCGCGACGGCGAACAGCACGAGCACGGCCCGCCGCCACGCGGGCGGGGCAGTGGTGCGGGTCAGGACGTCCTCCTTGCGGTCGCCCCTGACGCTAGCCGGGACCGCGCCGACGACCTGCGACACACTCAGGCCCATGGCCGACCGGCGGGCAGCGAGCGTCTCCGCCGGGCTGGCCATCCGACCCGGCGGGGGGCTCCCGCCCACGGCGTACGCCGTCTCGGTGCTCGAGGTCGTGCGGCAGATCCCGCCGGGCCGGGTGATGACCTACGGCGACGTCGCGGAGTATCTCGGGACGGGGTCGGCGCGGACGGTCGGGACGGTGCTCAGCCGGTACGGCCACGAGGTGGCCTGGCAGCGGGTCGTGCAGGCGTCCGGCCGGCCGGCCGAGCCGCACGTGGCCCAGGCGATCGAGCTGCTGCAGGGGGAGGGCTGCCCGGTCTTGGGGGAGCGGGTCGACCTGGTCCGGGCCCGGTGGGACGGCGTGCCAGGACTGTCGTAGGGCCGTGGTCGACTGCTGTGCATGACCACCCCCGGCCTGCGGCGACGGCCACCTCCGGCGCTCGAGCCGCCGCGGCTCGACGATGCCCAGCGACGCGTGGTGCTGCACGAGGGCGGGCCGCTGCTCGTGCTGGCCGGTCCCGGCACCGGCAAGACCACAACCCTGGTGGAGAGCGTCGTGCACCGGGTGCGCCAGGGCGGCCTGGCCCCCGAGCAGGTGCTCGTGCTCACCTTCAGCCGCAAGGCCGCGCAGGCGCTGCGGGAGCGGATCACCGGGCGGCTCGGCGTGACCACCCGCGGCCCGGTCGCGATGACCTTCCACTCCTACGCCTTCGCGCTGCTGCGGCGCGAGCTGGCGGGGCCCGGTGGCCGCGCGGTCCGGCTGCTCTCCGGCCCGGAGCAGGACCTCGAGGTGGCCAGGCTGCTGCAGGGCGAGGTCGCCGATGGCGCGGACCGTTGGCCGGCCGAGTTGCGGGACGCGCTGGGATTGCGCGGGTTCCGCCAGGAGCTCCGCGACCTGCTGCTGCGGGCCCAGGAGCGGGGCCTCGACGGCCGCTCGCTGGCCCAGCTCGGGGCCGAGCACGGCCGGCCGGCGTGGGTGGCGGCCGGCGGGTTCCTCGACGCGTATGAGGCCCGCTTCGACCTCGACCAGGCGGCCGAGGTGCTCGACTACGCCGGCCTCGTGCGGGCCGCCGCTGGGCTGCTCGAGAGCGATCCTGAGCTGCGGGCCCGTGAGCGGGAGGCCCGCGCCGTGGTGCTCGTCGACGAGCTGCAGGACACCGATCCCGCCCAGCTCCGGCTGCTGCGCGCCCTCGCCGGCGACGGTCGCGACCTGATCGCGGTCGGGGACCCGGACCAGTCCATCTACGCCTTCCGGGGCGCCGATGTTCGTGGCATCGCGGGATTTCGCGACGCCTTCCCTACGGCGGCCGGAGCGCCGGCGCCCTTTGTCGTGCTGCAGACCTGCCGGCGGTCGGGGCAGGTCCTGCTCGACGCGAGCCGAGTGGTGGCCAGGCTACTGCCGGCCGGGGCGCTGGGACCGGGCCGGTGGGAGCTCACGCCCGACCCCGGTGTCGTCGGGGTGGCCGGGCAGGTCGAGGTGCGTCTCGCCGCCTCACCGACCCAGGAGGCGGCGCTGGTCGCCGACGTCCTGCGCCGGGCGCACCTGCGCGACGGGGTGGCGTGGTCCGACATGGCGGTGCTGTTGCGCTCCACGCCGCGTTCACTCGCGGTGCTCCGCCGCGGGCTGCTCGCCGCCGGCGTCCCGGTCGGGGTGCCGGCCGATGAGGTGCCGCTCGTGGAGGAGCCGCTCGTCCGCGCCCTGCTCGAGTTGCTGCGCGCGGCCCTGCGCCCGGCCGACATCGACGAGCAGGCCGCCCTTGCCCTCGTGCTCGGGCCCCTCGGGCGGGCCGACGGGCTGGCGGTGCGTCGGCTGCGCCGGGCGCTGCGCGAGCTCGATCTGGCAGCGGGCCTTCGCACACCGGCCGACCAGCTGCTGGTGGCCGCCGTCCTGCGGCCGGCCGAAGTGCTGGAGCTCGGCGCCCGGGTCCGGCCACCACTGGACCGGCTGCACCGGCTGCTCGCCGCTGCCCGGCTGGCCGGCGCCTCGGCCGAGGACGCGCTGTGGGCGGTGTGGGAGGGCTCCGGGCTGGCCGCCCGGCTGGCAGCCGAGAGCCTCGCCGGTGGCCCCCGCGGCGCCGGGGCGGACCGATCGCTCGATGCCGTGATCGCAATGTTCGCCGCCGCCGCGCGCTACGTCGATCGGCTGCCCGGCCAGGACGCGCTCGGCTTTCTCGACGACGTTGCCGCACAGGAGGTCCCCGGTGACACCCTGTCCGCGCGGACACCGCAGGGCGATGCCGTCCGGGTGCTCACCGCACATGCCAGCAAAGGCCTCGAGTGGCGGCTGGTGGTCGTCGCGGGCGTCCAGGAGGGGGCGTGGCCGGACCTGCGGCTGCGCGGCTCGTTACTCGGCGTCGACGAGTTGTCCGCGGCCGCCCAGGGCCGCACCCCGGCGGCGCCCGGTCCGGACCGCCGGGCCGAGTTGTTGGCGGAGGAGCGCCGACTGTTCTACGTCGCGATCACCCGGGCCCGGGAGCGACTTGTGGTGACTGCTGTGGTCGGCGCCGAAGGTGACGACCGGCCGAGCCGATTTCTCGGCGAGCTGGGTGTCGACGTCCCCGAACGCCCTCAGCCCGTCGGGCGGCCGCTCACCGCCGCCGGCCTCGTCGCCGAGCTCAGGCAGGTCGCCGCCGACCCGGTTGCACCCGCCGTCCTGCGCGAAGCCGCCTGCCGACGGCTGGCCCGGCTGGCGTCGCCGCAGGGCGGCGTCCCCCGACTCGCTGCAGCGGCCGACCCAGACCGGTGGTGGGGACTCGCGCCGCTGTCCGACGACGGCCCGCTGGTGCGTGGTGAGGAAACCGTGCGGATCTCCCCGAGCCGGGTCGAGTCCTACGACACCTGCGCTCTGCGCTGGCTGCTCGAGGGCGCGGTCGGCGTCGCCGGCACGACCGGCCCCGCGCAGGTGCTCGGCACCCTCGTGCACGCCCTGGCCGAGCTCGGCAGCGGGCCGGCTGCGCTGCCCGAGCCCGCGCTTGTCGCGCGGCTCGACGAGGTGCTCCCCGAGCTGGACCTGGGCGCGCCGTGGGCACTGGTGCGCCGCCGGGCCGAAGCCGTCGAGCAGCTCGGCAAGTTCCTCCGCTGGGCAGCCGCACAGACCCGCGAGCTGGTCGGCACCGAGCTGACCCTTGAGGTGCCGTTCGGCGACCGGGCGGTCCTCGCCGGGCGGGTCGACCGGCTCGAGCGCGACCCGGCTGGCCGGGGCGTCGTCGTCGACCTCAAGACCGGCAGCAGCAAGCCGGGCAAGACCGAGCTTGGTCGCCACCCGCAGCTCGGGGTCTACCAGCTGGCGATCGCACTCGGGGCATTCGCCGACAGCCACGCCTTGACGACACCCGGCGGCGCAGCCCTGCTGCAGCTCAAGGGCACCAAACAGGCCGATGAGCAGCGCCAGGGGGCGCTCGGCGACGACGCGGACCCGAGCTGGGCACGGGCGCTCGTGGCCCGGGTCGTCGAGGGGATGAGCGGCAGCACCTTCGCAGCGACGGTCAACGACAACTGCCGCTCCTGCAAGGTGCGCGCCAGCTGCCCCGCCCAACCCGAGGGCCAGGGTGTCGTGCGATGACCCGCGCCGGCGACCTCACGTTGGAGCTGCTCGAGGCCGTGCTCGGCAAGGAGCTCAGCGCCGAGCAGGCCGACGTCGTGACCGCGCCGATGCAGGCCGGCGTCGTGATCGCCGGGGCGGGCAGCGGCAAGACCACGACGATGGTGGCCCGGGTCGTCTGGCTCGTCGGGAGCGGTCACGTGCGGCCCGAAGGAGTGCTCGGTCTCACGTTCACCACCAAGGCTGCGGGCGAGTTGGCGACCCGCGTCCGGGCGGGGCTGCGTGCCCTCGGCGCGACAACCGGGGGTGTGCCGGCCGGCGAGGTGGCCACCGAGCCGACGATCTCGACTTACCATGCCTACGCCGCCCGGCTCGTCCGCGACCACGCCCTGCTGCTCGGCCGTGAGCCGACCGCCCGGCTGGTCACCCCGGCCACCAGCTGGCAGCTCGCCGCGCGAGCCGTCGCGTCGTACGACGGGCCGATGGGCGACGTCGACTGGACCGAGGCGACGGTCGTCAAGGCGGTGCTGCAGCTGGCCGGTGACCTGGCAGAGCACCTCGCCGGGACGCAGGCGGTGCGCGACCAGGGCGCCTGGCTGGTGCAGCGGGCCGAGCAGGCCAGAGTCTTGGCCAGCAAGGGCGTGCTCGCCAAAGCCGCCGAGGACGTGCTCGCCTGCCACCGCACCCGCGAGCAGCTGCTGCCCCTGGTCGATCGCTACGCACAGTTGAAGCGGCAGCGGGACCTGCTCGACTTCGGCGACGTCGTCGCCCTCGCCGCGCGGCTCGCACAGGGCGCACCCGGCGTGGCCGAAACCGAGCGGGCAAGCTTTCCCGTCGTCCTGCTGGATGAGTACCAGGACACCGGTTCGGCGCAAGAGGTGCTGCTGTCTTCGCTGTTCAAGGCCGGGCACGCCGTCACCGCGGTGGGGGATCCGTGCCAGAGCATCTACGGCTGGCGCGGGGCAAGTGCCGGCACGCTCCGTCGTTTTCCGGTGTCGTTCGGGACTGGCGCGCCCGCCCGGACCCTGTCGACGACCTACCGAAGCGGTGGCCGGATCCTGCAGCTGGCCAACGCCTTGTCGGAACCGCTACGGGTCGATGCGGGAGGCGTGCCGGTCCCGATCCTGCGACCTGCGCCCGGCCGCGAGCAGGACGGCGAGGTTCGCTGCGCACTGCTGGTGGATGTGGACGCCGAGGCGAGCTGGGTGGCCGGACAGGTCGTGGCCGCGCTCGGTGCGCTGCCGCTGCGTCCGGGCCAGGGACAGTGGTCCCGTGCTGCTGTGCTGTGCCGGCGGCGGTCGCTGTTCCCCCGGCTGCGGCAGGCGTTCGAGGCGCTCGGGGTCCCGGTCGAGGTGGTCGGGCTCGGTGGGTTGCTCGACGTGCCGGAGGTCGCCGACGTCCTGGCGACCCTGCGGGTGCTGGACGATCCGACCGCCGACGCAAGCCTGCTGCGGCTGCTGACCGGCCCGCGGTGGCGGATTGGTCCGCGCGACCTCGCGATGCTTGGCCGCCGGGCCCGCTCGCTCGCCCGCGGGGTCGCCCAGCGGCCGGACGATCCGGTCCAGGCCGTCGTGCTCGGGGTCGACGACAGCCACGCCGGTTCCCTCATCGACGCGCTTGACGACCTCCCGCCGGTCGGGCTGTCCGAGCCGGGTCTGGCCCGACTGACGGTGCTGCGCGACGAGCTCCGGGCGCTGCGCCGACGCCTGGACCAACCGCTGCCGGACCTCGCCGCCGACGTCGAGCGCACGCTCGGCCTCGACGTCGAGGTCGCGGCGCGGGTGTCGAGCGTCGACCCGGCCGCGGCGCGGGCCGACCTCGACGCCTTCCTCGACGCGGCTGCGTCCTTCGACGGCGACGCCGCACAGGACGGCACCGGTGAGGCGGCGCTCTCGGCGTTCCTGGCTTTCCTGTCCGCGGCGCAGGACGAGGAGCACGGTCTCGACGCCGGCGCGGCCACCAGTGCCGACACGGTCAAGCTGATGACCGTCCACGCTGCCAAGGGCCTGGAGTGGCCGGTCGTCGCAGTGCCCGGTCTGTCGGCCGGGTCGACCAGCTCGGTCTTCCCGGCCAGGTCGAAGACGTCGACCTCGTGGACGCGCAACGCCCGGCTGCTGCCCTTCTCGCTGCGCGGCGATCGAGATGACCTGCCCGGCCTCGACGGGCTCGAGCCCGACCGGCTCTCGGCGCACAACCGGGCCAACGCCGACCGCGATGCCAGGGAGGAGCGGCGGCTGGCCTACGTCGCGGTCACCCGTGCCGAACAGCTGCTGCTGTGCTCGGGTGCTCACTGGGGTGAGGGAAAGGGCATGCTCGGCCCGTCGGTGTTTCTCACCGAGGCCAGGGCCGTCTGCGAGCTCGGCGCCGGCCCGGTCGACCAGTGGGCCGAGGCGCCTGAAATCAACCCGGTGACCGCAGAGCCCCGTACGGCGCCATGGCCCGCCGCGCTCCCGCCGGCCGGCCCCGCCGTCCAGGCTGCGGCAGCGCGGGTGCGCGCGCTGCTGCGCCAGGCTGCGGGGTCCGGCCCGTCGGTCGAGACCGGACAGGACGCAGGCGATGTCGGGGTTGCCTCCGCGAATGGCGCGGGCTCACCGGGCGCGGCGTCTGCATTTGGCGCGGGCTCACCGGGCGATGGGGCCGCAGCTGGAGCGGACGTTGACGCGGCGGGCCTGACCGCGTGCGATGGGCTGGCGGGGCCCGGCCTCGCGGCAGTCCAGCGCGCACCTACCCCACCTCGCGGTCAACTCGCGCCGATGGACCGGGCCCGGGTCGCCGGTTGGGACGATGATCTGCTTCGGTTGCAGCAGGAGGCCGTCCGGCGCCGGACCCGCCGCGGGACGGCGGTCCTCCCGCTCACCCTTTCGGTGTCGGGCCTGGTCGAGCTCCGCCGTGACCCGGCGGCACTCGCCCGTTCGCTCCTGCGACCGATGCCCCGCCGGCCGTCCCCGGTCACCCGACGCGGCACGGCTTTCCACACCTGGCTGGAGCAGGTCTACGGCTTGCCACAGCTGCTTGACACCGACGACCTGCCCGGCGCGGCCGATGACGGCGCAGTCGACACCGACCTGCGCTCGCTGCAGGAGGCCTTCCAGGCGAGCCCCTGGTGGGGCCGGACCCCACAGGAGATCGAAGTCCCGTTCGAAACCGACCTCGAGGGTGTCCTCATCCGGGGCCGGATGGACGCCGTCTTCGCCGATGCGCACGGTTGGGACGTGGTCGACTGGAAAACCGGCCGGCGACCAACCGGGGCGGATGCGCAGGCCGCTGCCGTCCAGCTCGCGGCCTACCGGCTCGCCTGGGCTGCGCTAGCTGGCGCACCGGTCGAGTCGGTGCGCGCGGCCTTCCACTACGTGCGGACCGGTGAGACGGTGCGACCGGCTGACCTGCTCGATGCCGAGGGCCTGCGCGAGCTGGTCCGCCAGGTCCCCCTGGTCTGAGCGCTTGCCGCCGAGCACAGCAGCGAGCGAACGCGGAGGCGTCTGTCGGAGCTCCACTGTTGTGCTGGGTCGTGGCTGATCGGTGCCGGCTCTCACCTCGATGACTGCCTCGGCAGCGTCGAAGCAGCAGGACCCACCGGTGTCCTCGGCACCTGCATCAAGGTTTGACGTTCGGCGCCGCATGGGCGGCTACGCGATGTCAGGGTTGCGCCTTGACCACGATGTCGGCCTTCGTCCACGCGCTCTGTGGCTGCGGTGCGCTGAGCCCAAGACGCCGGCTCCACTCGCGCGGCCCGTGCAGCTGTTCCGCAGTGGCGAGAGGGGTCCTGATACGAACTTCTCGTGCGGCCGCTCGTCTCGCCCCGCGCTTCGCTGGGAGGTTGCCTGGCAGCCCGGGCAACACGGGTTGGGATTTGGACTACCGGGCGACCAGCAGGCGATGTGCGGGCGCGCCCTGTGGAGCCCAGCTGGCGCCAGATGGTCACCGACCGCGGTAGTCAGGACCCGTCAGGCCGCTGCTGCCGAAGCTCCTCGACGTGCGACCGCACCTCGGCGACCTCGACCCGAAGCAGCGCGATCTGGTCGGATAACGCGGCCAGGGTGGGAGCACCTGATGGCCGCTCGACCTGGGCCGGCCCTGCCTCGACCAACAGTTGGCCGTACCGCGCCTCCTTGCGGCCAGGCTGCCGTTCGAGACGCCGGACGAGCGCATCGTCCCGGTTGGCCAAGCCGGTGAGCGCGTCCTCGACCTGATCGAGGCTCTCGAACGCTTGCATCCGTTCGGTGTGAGCGCGCAACTCAGCCAGGGTCTGCGGTCCCCGAAGGAGCAGGGCAGCGAGCAATGCGACCTGCTCCAGGGACAGCGTCAGCGCCGTGTCGAGCAGGTGCTGATGCTTGTCGCTGCGCTCACCGGTCCGGTGGACCGTGCGCAACAGGCTCTTCTCGCGCAGCGTACGCACCGCCATCCGGACGGTCGCGACGTCGTACGCGACCACCGGGTCCCGGTTCGTCGTCTGGTTGCAGGCCGCGATCAGCGCGTTGTCGGTCAACGGGTACAGCTGGGGGGTCGTCAACTGCTTTTCGACGAGGCAGCCGAGCACTCGACCCGCGGCGTCGGTCAATTCCATGACGCAGCGTAGGTCCAGCAGACAAACCCACGCCGCCCCCCGCCGGTGATCCACGGATGCGGGGGCACCTGGATGATCCTTGAAATCGTTCCCAGCCTTCCGTGGATCACCCGGGTGGCGGAGCACCTCCGCCGGGGCGGTGACTCGGCTCAGCGACCACAACAGCAGGCAAGCGGAGCCCCGGCCGGCGTCGCGCGCTCGGCGGTCAGCGATGTCCGGCTGATGGCCGCTCGCTTTGTTGCGAGGTGGTCGGTGCTCCTCAGGAGCACCCTGCGATGGCTGGCATGACCGCGCGGGCAAAGGTGGACCCCTCGCCCGGGACCTCCAGCGCGAGACAAGGGGTCTTTCGGCCCTGGAGGCGTCCGGCGGCCAGGGCGATCCTGGGCGGGTCGGACGATGACCCACGAGGGGGCGCACAGGTGGACTTCGAAGCCTCGCCGAAGGCCACCGAGTACCACGGACGACTCCAGGACTTCATGAGCAGCCACGTGTTTCCGGCTGAGGCCGCCTACCAACGGCACCGCGAGGTGCACTGGCAGGACAACACGTTGCCGCCGATTGTCGAGGAGCTCAAGGCCGAGGCGCATGCACGTGGGCTCTGGAATCTGTTCCTCCCCGACGTCGCCGGGCTCAGCAACGTCGAGTACGCGCCGCTGGCCGAGCTGACCGGTTGGTCGATGCACCTGGCCCCCGAGGCCATCAACTGTGCGGCCCCCGACACCGGCAACATGGAGGTGCTGCAGCTGTTCGGCAGCGCCGAGCAGCAGCTGCGGTGGCTCACGCCGCTGCTCGACGGTGAGATCCGTTCGGGTTTTGCGATGACCGAGCCGGATGTCGCCTCCTCCGATGCCACCAACATCGCCACCTCGATCGTCCAGGACGGTGACGACTACGTCATCAACGGGCGGAAATGGTGGACGAGTGGGGCGGCCGACCCGCGCTGCGCCGTCCTTGTCGTCATGGGCAAGACCGACCCGACCGCGCCGACCTACCGTCAGCAGTCGATGGTGCTCGTGCCGATGGACACCGCGGGGGTCGAGCTCGTGCGCACGCTGCCCGTGTTCGGCTACTGGCCGCAGCACGGCCACTGCGAGATCACCTTCACCGACGTACGAGTGCCCGTGGGCAACCTCATCGCCAACGAAGGTGACGGCTTCCTGATCGCTCAGGCGCGGCTGGGACCCGGGCGCATCCACCACTGCATGCGGGCGCTCGGGGCGGGCGAGCGGGCGCTCCGGCTGATGTGCGAGCGGGCGTCGTCGCGGGTCGCGTTCGGTCAACCGTTGGCGGCGCAGGGCGTCGTCCAGCAGCAGATCGCCGAATCGCGGATGGAGCTGGACCAGGCCCGGCTGATGGTGCTGAAGACCGCCTGGCTCATCGACCGGCACGGCGCCAAGGGCGCGCGCAGTGAAATTGCCGCGATCAAGGTGCTCGCGCCGCGCGCCGCCCTCAATGTCATCGACCGGGCCATCCAGGTGTACGGCGGGGCAGGGGTGTCCGCGGACACCCCGCTGGCCGAGATGTGGGCCAATGTGCGAACCCTGCGCATCGCCGACGGGCCCGATGAGGTGCACGTGCGCAGCGTCGCCCGTCAGGAGCTGGCCAAACTGCTGCCGACAGCGTGAAGGCAGGGCAGGATCGAACTCATGACAGCACTCGGTGCCGTGTTCCTGCCACAGCTGCCGCCGGAACGGCTGCGCGGGGTCGCTCGCGCGGCGGATGCCGCCGGCCTGGAGCAGTTGTGGTTGTGGGAGGACTGCTTTCGCGAGAGCGGGATCGCCAGCGCCGCGGCGGCCTTGGCGTGGACCGATCGGCTGCAGGTCGGCGTCGGCTTGCTGCCGGCGCCGCTGCGCAACGTCGCGTTGACCGCGATGGAGCTTGCCACCCTGCACCGGCTGTTTCCCGGCCGGCTCCTCGCCGGGATCGGGCACGGCGTACAGAGTTGGATGGGCCAGGTCGGAGCCCGGGTCGAGTCGCCGCTGACCTTGCTGCGCGAGTACGCCGAGGCTTTGCGCGCCCTGCTCGACGGTGAGCAGGTCACGGCGCACGGCCGCTACGTGCAGCTGGACCGGGTGGCCCTGGACTGGCCGCCGGCGCGTCCGGTCGCGTTGCTCGCGGGGTCGACGGGCCCACAGTCGCTGCGATTGTGCGGGCAGGTCGCGGACGGCACGATCCTCAGCGGTGGGACCAGCCCCCGGGGGGTGCAGGAGTCGCGCCGGCTCGTTGACGAGGGCCGCGCCGCCGCTGGTCGCGTCGGTGCGCACCCGGTCACGGTGTACGTGCTGGCCGCGACCGGCCCTCATGCGGCAGAACGCCTGGACGCCGAGCAGCGCCGCTTCGACTACGACCAGACCCAGGAGGTCGGGGTCGCCGGCGACGAGCAGGTCGTGGCCGACGCGGTGCACCGCTGGGCTGCCGCCGGCGCCGACTCGGTGATCCTGCAGCCCACCGCCGACGAGCCGGACCCGGAGGGTTTCGTGCGCTTCATCGCCGAGGCGGTCCGCCCGCTCGTGCGTTGAGTCGCGGATTCAGTCAGTGACGATCGCGACCTTGCCGCCGGCGCCCACATCGGCAACCCGATAGGCCTGGGCGGCCTCGTCGAGAGGGAACCGGTCGGTGACGGTGACCTCCGGGTGCAGGTCCCATCGGGCCAGGTCCTGGACGAGCCGGGCCATCCGCCAGGTGCTGGTGACCCAGGAGCCGTACACCGTGAGTTGCTGATGGATCAGCAACGGGCTGACGTCCATGGTGAGCGAGCCACCCTCGCCCACCATGACTGAGCGTCCCCAGCGGCGGGTGGCCTGCAGGGCGGTCAGCCGTCCACTCGGGGTGCCGGAGGTGTCGATGGTGACCTCGCAGCCCTGCCCCGCGCTGCGCTGGCGGATGTGAGCGACCGCGTCGTCGCCCGCGAGCACGCCTTCGTCGACGGCGCCCAGCCGCAGCGCCAGCGCGAGCCGGCCCGGTGCGAGGTCCACGCCGATCCGGCGCGGCGACCCGAGCTTGCCGGCAAGCAGCCCCACGGCCAGCCCGACCGGCCCGAGGCCGGTGACGAGGACGATGTCGCGGCCGGACACCTCCGCGCGACACAGCGCCTCGTACGCCGTACCGAAGCCGCAGGCCACGCAGGCGCCGTCCAGGAAGCTCAGCGCGTCCGGCAGCTCGATGCAGGTGTCCTCCTCGGCGAGCAGCAGCTCGGCGTGGCCGCCGTTGCGCTGCCAGCCGTACGCCGCCCGAAGCGGTGAGGAGCAACTGATCGGATAGCCGCGCCGGCAGTCGTCGCACTGCCCACAACCGCTGATGTGGTAGATCGCCACCCTGGCGCCGACCCTGATCCGACGACACCCCGGGCCGATCTCGACGACCTCACCGGCTGGCTCGTGACCGGCGACGACCCCCTGGTAGGCCTCCGCGCCGCTGCCCAGGTGTTCGCGATAGATCGCCCGCAGGTCGCTGCCGCAGATCGTCGACGCCCGGATCCGCACCACCACCTGACCGGGTCCCGGCCGCGGGTCGGCGAGCTCCCGCAACTGCACCGTCCGGTCACCGGGAAGGTAGGCACCACGCATGCTCGCTCCTTCGATCGGATCGGACGTCACTCACCCGGGCGGACGATCGCTTTCACGGTGGTCGGGTCGCGTCGCCCTGCGGTGAGTGCTTGCTCGACCTGGGCCAGGCCGTAGTGGCCGGTCACCAACGCGTCGAGATCGACCGAGCCGGCGGTGACCAACCCGATCGCCGCGGGCCAGGTGTTGGCGTAGCGGAAGGCGCCGGTGATCCACAACTCGCGTTCCTGGATCACTGACAGCGGAAGCGGGAGTAGGTCGCCGCCCATCCCGATCAGCACGACCCGGCCGGCGCGGGCCATCACGCCGATCGCGTCTGCGGTCGGACCGGCGATGCCCGAGCACTCCAGCAGGACATCGGGCTCGTAGCCGGCCTCGGCCACCGGCGCGGTGGAGACGTCCACGGTCTGCAGCCCGAGCCGGGTG
The DNA here is from genome assembly GCA_043747515.1 of Frankiales bacterium. GTDB lineage: Bacteria > Actinomycetota > Actinomycetes > Mycobacteriales > SCTD01 > JAYSQK01. The sequence continues at coordinate 12,343 of JAYTOZ010000451.1, forward strand.
GCGAGGGCCAACCGGTTGGCGTTGACATCGGTCAGGACGATCTCGGCCGCGCCGGACGCCCGGGCGACCTGCGCGGCGAGCAGCCCGATCGGACCAGCACCGGTGACGAGCACGCGCGAGCCGACCGTCACGCCGGCCCGCCGGCAGGCCCACACGCCGACCGAGAGCGGCTCGATCAGCGCAGCGGCGTCGTCGCTGAGCCCATCAGGCACCGGGTGCGCGAACGCGGCCGGTAGGGCGATGAATTCGCAGAATGCCCCGTCGTACGGCGGGGTGGCGAAAAAGCGCATCTGCGGGCACAGGTTGTACCGGCCCGACAGGCACTGCGGACAGGTGCGGCACGGCACGCCGGGCTCGAGCGACACCCGGCGCCCAGGCTCGTGGCCGGTGACACCGGCACCGATCGCGACGACCGTGCCGCCCGCCTCATGGCCCAGGACGAGAGCTCGGTCGACGATGTAGCGCCCGATGCGCCCGTGCTCGTAGTAGTGCACGTCCGAGCCGCAGACGCCGACGGCGTCGATCCGCACCAGCACTTCGTCCGGCCCCGGCGTGGGGACCGGTCGTTCCTCGACCGCCACCTCACCGGCGCGGCGGAGCACCGATGCCCGCATCGTCGATCCTGGCCGAAGCACGTCTGCCGTCATTGTTGCCTCGATTCCAGTTGTGGCCCGGGGCCGTCGAGCACGAGCCGGACCGCCTGGTCGCCGGCGGTGACGACCTGACCGTCAAGGAGCTGACGGCCGCGTCTCAGGTCGACCTCACCGTCGACCTGAACCTCGCCGGCGGCGAGCAGTTCCTTGGCCTGCGAGCCGGTGTCGACCAGACCGGCCAGCTTGAGCAGCTGCCCGAGCCGGATGCCGTCGGCTGTCACGACGACGTCGCGGACGGGCGCCTCGAGCTCGGCCGTCCAGTGCTCGGCAGGTCCCCGGACTCGTCCCGAGCGCTCGAGGCCGCAGGCCTCGAGCAAACCCGAGATCGGGGCGTCGCCAAGCGGCGTCCAACAGGTGAGCCGGCGGGCTCCCCCGGCCCAGGCCGCGTCGGCGATGCCCTCGACCAGGGCGCCGCCGACCCCCGCCCGCCGCGCCCCCGGCACGACGTACAGCATCGACAGGTGCAGCAGGTCCGGGACGAGGTCGCCGGCGCCGTCCTGCTCGCGACCAGGCTCACCCAGCGCCATGCCGACCACGATCCCGTCGTCCTGGGCCACGACCACCAGCGCGTCCGGCGCCGAGATCGCCTGCGCCACCTGGGCGATCCGCGTGGCGTTCGGCCGGAGGCCGCGACCACCGAGGGACGCCTGCCACACGGCGACGCCTGCCTCGACATCGGCCGGCCCGGCGACCCGCAACTCCACCCTCTGACCGTAGGTCACAACTCGACGAGCAGCGCCCGGTGGTCCGAAACGGCGAGCTCGGGGTTGTCGACGGCGCGCACGGGAGGCAGGTCGCCGCGGCCGAGCACATGGTCGAGCTGGATGCGCGGATCGGTGGCCGGATAGGTCTTCACCTTTGCCAGGCTGCGCCAGCCCGACAGGACGCGGGGGAAGGGCGGCGGCATGTTGAGATCGCCCAGTAGCACGCAGGGTTGGGGCAGCTTGGCGAGGAAGGCCGTCAGGGTGCGCAGCTGCACGCCGTTCCACACCGGCACGAACGACAGGTGCGTCGTCGCGATCGTCATCACCCCCATCGGGGTCTCGATGACCGCGGCGAGCCCGACCCGTGGCTCGTCCCGGAGCCAGATCAGCTGCCGGGTGCCCGGCAGCATGACCGGCGACCGCACCGACGCCGCCGCAAGCCGAAGGACGTGCCACGACCGCACCGGATAGCGGGAGACGAGCCCGACGCCGTACGACGGTTCACCGGCGGCCTCGTCCTCGACCGCGGCCCGCCAGATGGCCCCGGGCTCACCGATCAGCGCCGGGGCGAAGCGCCAGTGTTCGGCGTCGAGGCTCTCGGCGACCGTGCGGGTCAGGTCGATGCGGTGCGAACGCGGCTGGTCGCGATCGACCTCCTGCAGACCGACGACGTCGGGCGCGAGCAGCTGCACCGCCTCGCGCAGCCGGGACGGCTCGACGAGCCCGTCGAACAGTGAGCGACCGTGCAGCAGGTTCAGGGAGGCGAGGCGCACCGACCGGACGCTATCGCCAGGCGACGAGCCCGGTCAGGACGCCTCGACGTAGGTCGAGGAGCAGCACCTTGGGTCGAGGCACCGTCGCGGCGCCCCACTGTGCCGCCTCGTGCGCGGTGACCTCCTCGAGCGCTGCGAGGACCCCTTCGAGCTGTCTGGCGGCGATCCCGGTCGGTTGCTCCACCGGGGTGCCCGGCAGCCGTCGCTCCGCGGTGAACGGGGTGCTGCCATCCGCGAGGACACCGACGAACCGGGGGAGCGGCACCGCGACCGGCAGCCGCGCCCGGAGCGCGGGCAGGGCCCGCACGAGCACGGCGGCGCGGGCCGCAGCCGCAACGGTGAGCGGCAGCCGGAACACCTCGCCGCCGCCGAGCAGCACGACTTCTCCGTCGTACGCCGGGACCTCGGTGACCCTACGGAGCCGCACCCCGGGCCGGGCGACGGCGACCAGGGCTTCGGGCGAAGGCATGCCCCAACGGTAGGCGGCTGGGCGGGCTGACCTGCGCCAACGCGGCGCATCTCGCGACGACGCTCGCCGAGCGGGGCTATCCCGGCGTGTGACCGAGGTGCTCGAGCAGAAGGGCCAGGAGCGCCGGCGCGGCCTGCTCGGGCACCCAGTGGCTCACGCCGTCGAGCACCTCGAACCGGTAGGGACCGTCGACATAGGCCGCCGTCCCCCGCGCGCCGGTCTCACCCAACGCCATGTCATCGGTCGACCAGACGTGCAACGCCCGTACGCCGACCCGCGGCGTGTCCTCGACGTCGGCGAGGCGTTGCGCGGCGTACCACGCGAGCCAGCTCGCGAGCGCCCCTGGCTCGCGGGCCAGCCGGACGCAGTGCTCGACATCGACGCTCTGCTCGGCGCCGCTGAAGAATGATCGCAGCCGGGCGGCGTCGTCGGCGAGCAACTCGGCGTCGTAGCCGGGACGGGCAAAATCCCTCATGTAGCTGGACTTTTCGCGCTGGACCGGGTCGGTCCGCAGGGCCTCGATGAATGCGAGCGGGTGCGGGACCGAGACGGCTGTCAGGCTCCGTACGCGGTCCGGGTGCCGGGCGGCGAGTTGCCACGCGACAGCGGCGCCCCAGTCGTGACCGACCACGTGGGCCGTCGCGGCACCGATCACGTCGAGCACCCCGAGGGCGTCGTCGACCAGGGCCGGGAGCCGGTAGGCGTCGACGCCTTGTGGGCGACCGCCCGGTGAGTAGCCCCGCTGGTCAGGGGCGACGACCCGGTAGCCGGCCTCGGCCAGGCCGGGTGCGATCAGCCGCCAGGAGTGCGAGGTCTGTGGGAACCCGTGCAGCAGCAGCACGACCGGCCCTTCCGCGGGGCCCGACACGGCGGTGTCCAGCACCAGGTCGCCGACGGTGAGTTGCACGCGGCGAGGCTATCGAGCTCGCCGGCCGCGGGATGTCCCGACCGGACCTGGATGACGCAGGGGGAGCGGTGCCGGTCCCGTCAGGGGCGCGGGACGGTCGCGGCCACCCGGACGTCGACGCGGTCGCGCAGCTTCAGGGTGCCCATCATCGCGCTGTAGGGCTTGACCCCGTGCTCGGTCTGCACCACGGGCACGAGCGCCGAGAGCGACACCATGCCGCCGGCGTCGGCCAGGTCGACGTCGACCCGCGCCGGTTTCGTGACCCCGGCGACGGTCAGTTGCCCGTCGATGCTCCAGCCCCCGTCGCGTGGCTGCACGGCGGTGCTGGTGAAGGTCACGTCAGGGTGCTTGTCGGCGGACAGCGAGCCGAGCGCCGAGTCACGGATGGTGCGCTTGTCCTTGTCCGACAGCGGTTTGACGCCACCCTCGCCGCGCTGCACCCCGAAGCTTGCCAGTCCGGCCCGCAGGGTCACCGAGGTCGGCGCGCCCTGCTCGAGCGTGACCTCGGCAGCCCAGTCGGACAGCCCGATGGTTAGCGCGTGGCCCATCTTGGCTGCCTTGCCCTCAACGCCGGTGTGCAAGGTGAGCGTGCCGGTGTCTGGGCCGATCGTCAGCAAGTCCATCGGATCATCATCGCCGATCCGGTCAACCCCAGAACAAGGCGGTCGACATCACGACCTAGAGCGCGAGCAACGCGATGCCAGGTGCCCGCCGGGTCGAACGTCACGAGCACGGTGACGAGGACCGCGATCACCAGCACGACGATGAGCAGTGGAGTCGGATGCCGACGACGTTCTCGACCGCGTTGCCGGCGATGGC
>JAYTOZ010000452.1:0-2700 GCA_043747515.1 Frankiales bacterium
CTCGTCGCCGGCGTCGATCTTCACCGCCTCGAGCAGGGCCTCCGTCGAGAAGACGTAGTTGCCCATCGAGGCGTAGACCTGGTCGGGTGCGTCCGGCAGCCCCGGCGGATCGGTCGGCTTCTCCAGGAACTGCCGGATCGTGCCGTCGGGCGCGGCGTCGATGACCCCGAACTGGTCGGACTCCGACCGCGCGACCCGGATCCCGGCGACCGTCACCCCGGCGCCGCTGGCGACGTGCTGCTCGACCATCTGGCGCGGGTCCATCCGGTAGACGTGGTCGGCGCCGAACACGACGACGTGCTCGGGCTGCTCGTCGTACACCAGGTTGAGGCTCTGGTGGATCGCGTCCGCGGAGCCGCTGAACCACTGCGGTCCCAGCCGCTGCTGCGCCGGCACGGGCGTGACGTAGTTGCCGAGCAGCGTCGACATCCGCCAGGTCGTGGTGATGTGCCGGTCGAGCGAGTGCGACTTGTACTGCGTCAGCACCACGATTCGCAGATACCCGGCATTCACCAGATTCGAGAGCACGAAGTCGACGAGCCGGTAGATCCCACCGAACGGCACGGCCGGTTTCGCCCGGTCCGCGGTGAGCGGGTTCAGGCGCTTGCCCTCACCACCGGCCAGGACGATGCCGAGGACGCGCGGTGCACTCATGCCCGCATCCTGTACCACTTGGCACCTTCCATCTAGGTTGCGTTGCATGCGCATCGGCGTGTTGACCCGGGAATGGCCCCCAGAGGTGTACGGCGGGGCAGGCGTGCACGTCGAATACCTGGTGCGGGAGCTCCGCCGGCTGGCAGAGGTCGACGTGCACTCCTTCGGCGGCACGTCCCTGGGCGCCGTCGCGCATGCCGCGGACCCGGGGTTGGTCGACCAGAACGCCGCCCTGCAGACGTTCTCGGTCGACCTCCGCATCGCCGCGGCCACGGCGGCCTGTGATCTCGTGCACAGCCACACCTGGTACGCCGACCTGGCAGGTCACCTGTCGGCGCTCCTGCACGGCATCCCGCACGTGCTCACGACCCACTCACTGGAGCCGCACCGGCCGTGGAAGGCCGAGCAACTCGGCGGCGGCTACCGACTGTCGTCCTGGGCCGAGCGGACCGCCCTCGTCGCCGCCGACGCGGTCATCGCGGTGTCGGAGGGGATGCGCCGCGACGTCCTCGACGTCTACCCCGAGACCGACCCGGACCGGGTGCACGTCGTCTACAACGGCATCGACACCCAGGAGTACGCCCCCGTCGCCGACGTCGCCGTCCTTGAGCGCCACGGCATCGACCCGGCCGTCCCGTACGTCATCTTCGTCGGTCGCGTCACCCGGCAAAAGGGACTCGAGCACCTGTTACGGGCCGCCGGCGACCTGCCCGGACAGTTGGTGCTGTGCGCCGGGGCGCCCGACACCCCCGAGATCGCCGCCTCGACCGCCGATCTTGTTGCGGCCCTGCAGGCGCGCCGCTCCGGGGTCATCTGGATCCGGGAGATGGTCCCCAAGACCGATGTCGTCCAGCTGCTCTCGCACGCGACCGTGTTCGTCTGCCCATCGATCTATGAGCCGCTCGGGATCGTCAACTTGGAGGCGATGGCCTGCAGCACAGCCGTTGTCGCGTCCGCAGTGGGTGGCATCCCGGAGGTCGTCGTCGACGGTGTCACCGGTCTACTGGTGCCGTACTCGGCGGACGACCCGGGGTCCTTCGAGGTCGGGCTCGCCACGACGGTCGCGTCGCTGCTCGACGACCCAGCGCGTGCCGCATCGCTCGGGGCCGCCGGTCGGGCCAGGGCGGTTGCGGAGTTCGGCTGGGACGCCGTGGCCCGCCGGACGCTCGAGGTCTATCAGGCAGTCCTGTCGTGAAGGTGCACCACCTGGACTGCGGGCCGATGCAGCCACCGGTCGTCGGCCGCCTTGTCTGCCACGTGCTGCTCTGTGAGACCGCCAGCGGACTTGTCCTGGTTGACTCCGGCATGGGGCTTGCCGACATTGCCGATCCAGCAGCACGTCTCGGCCTCCTCAGGTATCTGCTGCAGCCATCGTCGGACCCGGCAACGACGGCCGTGCGACAGATTGAGGCGCTGGGGTTCGAGGCCGACGATGTCCGCGACATCGTTCTCACGCACCTCGACCTCGACCATGTCGGCGGGATTGCCGACTTCCCGGGCGCGCGGATCCACGTGACCGCGACCGAGCACGCCGCCGCCACCGCACCGGCGTTGCGCGAGCGGTCGCGTTACCGTCGCGTGCAGTGGGACCACCACCCGACCTTCGTGACGTACGCCGAGCCGGGCGAATCCTGGCGGGGGTTCGCGGCAGCCCAGCCCCTTTCCGGCCTCGACGCCCGGTTCGCCCTCGTGCCCATGCCGGGCCACAGCCGGGGCCACGCCTGCGTCGCGGTCGACACCGAGGACCGCGGTTGGCTGCTGCACGCCGGCGATGCCGTCTTCGACGGCTCGATGCTGGGCGGCGCGTCGGCTCCGCGGCGTGCCCTGCGGACCTTCGAGCGGGTGGTGGCGCTCGACCTCGCGCAGGTCCAGGCCAACCACGAACGCCTCGCCGAGTTACAGACCCGCGAAGGTGCCGCCGTGCATGTCCTGCCGGCGCATGACCCGACCCAGCTCGAGCGGGCCCAGGCGGCGGCACTCGACAACTGAGACGCTCACCAACCGGCCCTGGCCGCCGCTCAGGGACCAGGCGCGGCTCACGACAAG
>JAYTOZ010000453.1:0-5141 GCA_043747515.1 Frankiales bacterium
ATGCCGGGCCGTAACGCGGCAGCAAAGGTCCTGCGCGACGCGCGATGGAGACCAGGCTGGATGACGGCAAGCAGCTGAGCCGGGCAGCGGCTCAGACGGCCGTCGCGTGCCAGGTCTCGCGGCCGGCGATGATGTCCTCACGCTCGTGCTCAGACAGGCCACCCCACACGCCATACGGCTCACGAGCCGACAGCGAGTGCTCGCGACATGACGCGATGACCGGGCAGGTCGCGCAGATGGCCTTGGCCGCGGCCTCGCGGTTACTCCGGGACGGTCCCCGCTCACCCTCGGGATGGAAGAACTGCTCAGTGTCCTCGCCGCGGCAGGCGCCGAGCAGCTGCCAGTCCCACTTGTCCACCTGCGGGCCGGGAAGGCGCGAGACGTCGGTCATGCTGGGTTCCTGTCGTCGTAGTAGCCGCAGGGTCAGCGCGGTTGAGATGAAGCTACAACCGCTTCATAAGTTGTTCAAGTGTTTGGGTTGAACAACTTTGGATGCTGCCGAGTGGCCGGAGCCGCCCGCCCCCTCCATCCTTCTCAGATGACCACGGCAGAGGACGGCGACGTCGCCGAGGTGCCCGGTGCGCGGCTCACCGTCTCGACGGTGGCCCACCGGCTCGGCGTCGCCCCGTCCACCCTGCGCACCTGGGACCGCCGCTACGGCGTCGGGCCGAGCGCGCACACCGCCGGTGCGCACCGGCGCTACACCCCCGACGACCTGGCTCGACTGGAGACGATGCGGCGGCTGACCCTGCAGGGGGTCGGTCCGGGCGAGGCCGCCCGAGTAGTGCTTGCCGCCGCCGCCGGACAGCCGCCGATTCCCCGGTTGTTCACGGCTCCTCCGCCGGACCGCACCGGCCGGGTCCGGGGTGGCCCCGGCGGCCGGGTGCTCGCGCTACCCGGCGTCAGTGACGTCGTCCGCGGACTGGGTCGCGCCGCGATGGCCCTGGACAGCGCAACGATGACCCGGATCGTGACGGAGGAACTGGACAGCCAGGGCGTCGTGCGGACCTGGGAGCAGGTGCTCGCGCCCGTCCTGGTCGCCGCCGGTGCGCGCTGGGCCAGCACCGGCGAGGGCGTCGAGGTCGAACACCTGCTGTCGGACTGCGTGGCCGCGGCCCTGCGCCAGCATGGCCGGGGCGCCCGCGAGCCCGCCGGCGGTCGTCCGGTCCTGCTCGCCTGCGCGCCCGACGACCAGCACGCGCTGCCGCTGCACGCCCTCTCCGCGGGCCTTGCCGAACGGGGCACGGCCAGCCGCGTGCTCGGCGCGGCGATGCCGACCGAGGCGCTGCACGCCGCCGTACGCCGTACCGGGCCGGCGGTGCTGTTCGTCTGGTCCCAGCTCCGGGCGACCGCCGATGTGGCCGTGCTGACGTCGCTGCCCCTGACCCGGCCACCGACGACGTTGCTCGTCGGCGGCCCCGGTTGGGATGTGCAGCGGCTCCCCGACCGGGTGGGGGCGGCCTCGGGATTGGCCCATGCCGTCGAGCTGGTGGGTCAGGCCCTTGGCGCCTGACCGCTACCGTCGGTCAGGTGACCGGCCCCGACCTCCCGACGCTGCTCGCGAGCGGTGAGCGTGCGACCTTCCACGGCAACCCGGCTGCCGCCGTGGGCGCCTTGGAGCAGGCGGTCGAGTTGGCCCAGGCGACGGCGCTGTTCGCCGAGGCCGCGGCCGCCGGCTGGCTGCTCGGTGTCGCGCTCGGGGCGGCCGGTCGCTATGGCCAGGCGCTGACCGTGCTGGCGCCGCTCGTCGAAGCCGGTTCGGCCGAGGCCGTCGGCGCTGAGCAGCGCTTGTTCGGGTCGCTGGCGGGGTCGACCATCGCCAGCATCCAACGCCAGCTCGGCCGGCACGCCGTGGCCCGGGAGGCCGACCTGGCAGCGCTGTCCCTCACAACGGGGTCCGGTGAGGCGGCTTTCGACGCGCTGCTGGGCCTGGCCTCGGATGCGATCGGCCTTGATGAAGGCGACGAGGCCGCCGGACGGCTCCAGCAGGCCGAACGCGCGCTGCCCGGACGAGGCGACGAATGGTGGCGCCAACTGGTGCGACTGGACTGGACCAGGGCTGAGCTCGCGCTGCTCGAAGGCAGCCCTGAGGATGCCGCGGTGCACGCCTCCGCCGCCGTTCAACGGGCTGAGAACGGGCGCGCTCCACGCCATGTCGCCAAGGGCTTGCTCCTGCTCGGTATCGCCCAGGTGAGCGGCGGCCTGGCCGAGGCGGCCACCACCCTGCGGCGCTCGGCGACCTTCGCCGAGTCGCTCGGCGTCCTGCCGCTCGTCTGGCCCGCACGCGCCCTGCTCGGGGCCCTGGTGGCGGAGGACGATCGGTTGGAGAGCGACCGCAGCCTGGCTGCCGCCCGGTCGGCGGTCCTGGCGATCGCCGGCGACCTCCCACCCGGCGTCCGCGCCGACTGGCTCGGCCGCCCAGACATCGCTGCCCTGCTGGAAGGTTGAGCGACCGCCGGCCTTGCGCAGCTGACCGCCGGCCGATGCTCACGTCTTCGGCCCGACCTGCCGATGGGTGGGGCAGCGGAGCGAGGACGAACGGTTGGAGGCGGCAGATGACGGCAGACACCGACCTCGGCGTTGTCGACCCCAATCCTGGCTACGGTGCTGTCGGCCGCCTCCCTGACGACCCTTGCATGATCGTCGGACGCTTCGCCGCGGGGCTGGCAGCCGGGGGGCTGGCCCCTGCGCTGCAGCGGCTCGTCGTCGACCTGGGGCTGCGCTCCGCGGTCTTGCGCGACGCCGCCGGTGAGCTCCTGGCTGTCGCCGGCACCGTCGTGCAGGCCCTTCCGCAACTCGGCACGGAGGGGACCAGGCCTGCCAGCGTCGAGCTGACGGTGCCCGGTCGACACGATGGTCCGCCGGCCCGGCTGAGCGTCGACGGAGCTGGCCCACGCCAGCTCCCGGCACTCCAGGCCATCGCGGCGGTGCTCGGGCTCGCGATCGGTGCGCGCTCCGGCGAGGCGCTCGTGGAGCAGGCCGAAGCCATGCTCGACGAGGTGGCCGACGCCCTGCACGACGGTCCGGTGCAGACCCTGGTCGTCGCCCGCTACGCCGCGGACGCCGCCGTTCGCGGGGGCGACCCGGCGCTCACCCGGGACGCCGTTCAGGCGGCACTGCTGGTCCTTCGCCGGACGCTCTGGCACCTGCGGCCGCGCGGCGGACAGGGGCTGGGCCCCGCGCTGACGGCGCTGTCCGGGCGCCTCGAGGAAGCCGGCGATCCAGCGCTCGGAACGCACTGCGATCCGGACGTCGAGCTCTCGACGGCGGCCGCGACGACGGCGTACAGACTGGTCCAGTCGGTCGCGCTGCACACGGCGGCGCCTGTGCACGTCGCCGTACGACCGGAGGCGGGTCGCGTCGTGGTGACCGTCGACGGTGGCGCCCCGCTCACCGACCCCGAGCGTTGGTCCCGGCGCGTCCAGACGGTTGGCGGCGAACTGGTCTGCAGCCCGGGACGGCTTCGGCTGTCCCTGCCCCCGAGCCTGCAACCCCCCTACCTGAAGGCGAACTCGTGACGACCGTACTGATCTGCGACGACCACCGGATCGTGCGGGAGGGGTTGCGCCAGTTCGTGTCGGGCGTGCCCGGCGTGGACAAGGTGGATACCGCGGCGAGTGGTGAGGAGGTGCTGGCGCGCTATCCGCACGAGCATCCTGACCTGGTGCTGATGGACGTGCGGATGCCCGGCCTCGGCGGCCTGGAGGCGACCCGCCGGCTCGTCCAGCAGCACCCGACGGCGAAGGTCATCATGCTGACGGCGGCCGACGACCGCGACCAGGTCGCGGCAGCGGTCAGCCATGGAGCCCGCGGCTACTTGCTCAAAGACGTCAGTCACGAGGAGCTCTGCGCCGCAGTCGCGCACGCCCTGGACGGTATGGACCTCGTCGAACCGTCCCTGCGCCGGGCGCTCACCACCCGCGAGGCGAACGGCGTGCCGACGGTCCAGTTGACCGAGCGTGAGCTGCAGGTGCTGACCGGCATGAGCCAGGGCAAGAGCAACAGTGCGATCGGCCGGGAGCTCTTTTTGTCCGAGGACACCGTGAAAACCCATGCCCGCCGGCTGTTCCGCAAGCTCGAGGTCAACGACCGCGCCCAAGCGGTGGCCCGCGGTTTTCGCCGCGGCTTGGTTACCTGACCCGCCGCCGGTAACGCCGGGGTCTGCCAGCACGATGCACTCCATGACGGACGAGCTCGCCTCCTACGTCGAGCGAGCCCTCCAAGGTGACCGCTCGGCGGTGGAGGCCTTGCTGTCGGAGTTGCGACCTGGTGTGTTGCGTTATTGCCGGGCCAGACTCGGACGCCTGCACGGCTCGTACGGCTCAGCCGACGACGTGACGCAGGAGGTGTGCATGGCTGTCGTGACAGCACTCCCGCGGTGGGTCGACCAGGGTCGTCCCTTCACCGCCTTGGTCTATGGCATCGCCGCGCACAAGGTGGCCGACGCCCAGCGTCACAGCATGCGGGACCGCAGCGATGCGGTGCCCTTCCTGCCCGAGTCCGCCGATGTCGGCGCGGGCCCCGAGGAGCTCGCCGTCGGCGCGGACGAGGCCGCCCGGGCGCACGCGCTGCTCGACCGGCTGCCCGCCCCCCAGCGTGAGGTACTCCTGCTGCGCGTCGTCGCCGGATTGTCTGCCGAGGAGACTGCTGCGGCGATCGGCAGCACCGCCGGCGCCGTCCGGGTGGCCCAGCACCGGGCCCTGGCCCGGCTCCGTGCGTTGGCGATCGAACCGTGAGCGACGCCGTGCCACCAGCGCCCGAGCAGCCCGATGCGGTGCAGACCGACGACGAGACCATCGAGCGCCTACGCCGGGCCGTCACGACGTGCGCCGTGGTGTGGGGCGACGACGAGCCGGAGGACGACCCAGCCGTCGCTGCGCTCCTGGCGGTGCTCCGGGACGTCACCGGGATGCCGCCGGTCGAGGTCGCCCCGCTGGCCGCCGTCCTGCCGCTGCGTCGCCGGCCGATGCTTGTCCGGGGCAGCGCAATCGCCGCCTGTGCTCTTGGCCTGCTGTCGGTCGGCGAGGTTGCCGCGGCAAGCCCCGGTTCGCCGCTCTACGGCATCCGCACCGCCGTCAGCTCCGCGTTGAGCTCGGTCGTCGATGCAGTGCGCCCGTCCGGTCCGGGGGCAGCGTTGAGCC
>JAYTOZ010000454.1:0-1643 GCA_043747515.1 Frankiales bacterium
GGGCGAGCCCAACGCGGCATTGCGACACCATGGTGATCTCGACGCTCATCAAGGGCAGCCCCGTCCGTCGTCGAACCAACCCGATCACACGCTGCCGGGACCAACCCCATTCAGCGATGCAGGGACCGACGACGGACGAGGCACCGACCAACGCTTGACCAAAACGACTCACGCTGGCAGGCGGATGTTCGTCAACGCCGACCCCTGAGCGGAAGACTCACGTCACACGCGGTAGGACGCATGACGTCCACCCGCGCGGATCGCGGCAGCTGTGCGCGCTTGGCGGGGGGCGTTGAGCGGGCATGGTCCGCGGAACTCCGGTAAGGAGGTGAGGCCGGCCGCGGCAGTGTCCCTCGAGGACAGCGACGACGCTTCGGGTCGACGTTCACCCCTCGAGATCAGCCAGCACCTCTCCCACCACATCGATCGACTCGGCCGTGATCGGATCCAGCACGAGCTGCAGGTGCGTCGCGCCGGCGTTCGCCAGCCCCCGCACGTGGTCGCAGAGATCGTCTGGTGTGACCGTCGTAACCTTCGCGCCGTAGGTGTTACCCATCACCCGCCCCTCACCACCCGGGAGCGTGACGAGGACAGCAGCCGTCGCCTCGACGTTTCGGCCCTCCGGCATGACGGCGTCAACCTTGGCCTTCGCCTCTGCGAAGCGCTCGACCGAGTTGTCGTACAGGCTCCACCAGAGGTTCCACGAGTCCACGATCGGCAGCCCAATGCCCAGCATCCGAGGGCTGGTGGAGCCCAGCATGATCGGCGGGCCGCCCTCCCGGACCGGGCGCGGGTCCAGCACACAGTCCTCGACGGCGTAGAACTGCCCGTGGAAGGTCGTGCGCCCTGTCCGCAGCAGCGGCACGATGATCGCCATCGCCTCCTCGAAGCGTGACACGCGCCGGTCGTAGGGGAAGCCGAACGCGTCGTACTCCCGCCGGTTCCAACCTGCCCCAAGGCCCACGATGAGCCGTCCCTGTGAGATCGCGTCGACGGTCGCGGCCTGCTTCGCCAGCATCGCCGGCGAGTGGAAACTGGTCGACGCGACGAGCGGCCCGATCTCCACCTTCTCGGTGACCGCCGCGATGGCCGCGAGCGTCGTCCACGCCTCGTACGGTCCTCTTGTCGACCCGTCTGGCAGGTCGTAGACCAGGTGATCGCCCACCCAGATCGAGTCGTAGCCGGCGGCCTCCGCTCGCCGCGCCAGATCCAGGTACTCGGGCCACGGTAGGAACCGTTCCACCTCGGGCAACTGGACACCGACCTTGCACAGGCGCGTCATGGGGTGACCCTAGGCACTGGCCAGCCGCATTGCGCAGACCCGAACCGAAGCGCCGGGCAGCCGCCCTGCCACGCGACGCTCTCCACCAGCACCCGCCCGGCCCCACCGGGCTCGACAGTGACCTCCAGGACAAAGAACTTGGGCAACGCGAACAACAACGACGTGACTGTCGGACATGGCTCGTGGCTCTCTTCGGCTGACGGCGCAGGAACCACCAGCCTGTCGATGCCACGAGCCCCAAATCAGGACGCCACCCCGATCAAGTACGCCCCTTGCTTGACGGCTCCTCGACGTCCAGGGCCGGGCAAAACACTGGATGCATCTGAAAATGCGCCGTCTCCTGCAGGTTCTGGACGCTTTC
>JAYTOZ010000455.1:0-3561 GCA_043747515.1 Frankiales bacterium
CCGGCCACACATGGCGCAAGGGCAACTCGCCGGCATCACTTCGATGTACGCGGACGGGCGCTGTTGCCGCGAGATCCCTGGCCGGCTCACCGCCGCCCGGGCCGCTGCGGATGCCGTTGGGCTGGTCCTGCTCGACGAACATATCAACGCCTACGTCCGAGACGGCATCGGCCGCGGTCGCAGCGACGGCAACGTCGCTGCGCTCGTGACGACCGTCCGCCGCTTCGTACGAAGCCGGTGAGGTGACGCGATGACTCGCATCCAGACACCGACCGCCGAAGTCGCAATCCGACAGTCGGCAGCACCGCGACACATCGCAGCCAACAGCCGGCCGCGCAGCGTCCGGGATGTGCTCACCGGACTGGTTGGTGCTGTCGTCGGATTGGCCCCGCACGTCCTGCATCACGTCGGCCTGCTGGCCGGGACCGCGCTGGTCGCCGGCTCAGGAGGCACCGCGTTGTTCGCTGTCGTCGGGCTGCTGGCGACCATCCCCATGCTCCGCCGGCTCCACCGCCGGTTCGGCACCCTGAAGGCTCCGGCTATCGGGCTCGCCGTCTTCGCCGCCATGTTCGCGCTCTCAGCCTTCGTGATCGGCCCGGCAATCAGCAGCAGCCAGACCACCAATCCGTCGCCGACCGGCCCCTCGCTCGACCACAGCAGCCACCACTGACTCGCACCAGCGTCGACCGCAGCACGATCGCGCCATGCAACGCCGAGGAGCACCCATGAACACCGCTGACATCGCCGTCATCGCCGGGGCCGTCACCGCCAGTCTCGGGCTGCTGTGGTTTTTTTTCGGCTCCCGAACAGCGGCACATGTCGCCGAACGTCACGATGACGTGCAGAAGGTCACCGTCGTGCTGAGCGGCGGCTACGACCCGCAACGCATCCAGGCCGTGGCGGGGATCCCCCTGCAGATCGATTTCGATCGGCGGGAGTCCGGCGACTGCACGAGCCGGGTGGTGTTCCCCGAACTGGGCATCAGCCGGTCATTGCCGGCGTACGAGCACACCACCGTCCAGTTCGTTCCGCAGCAGGTGGGGGAGTTCGGCTTCAGTTGTGCCATGAACATGATCCACGGAACGCTCACGGTGCTTCCCGGCGATGCCGGCTCGGCGCTTCTGGACGTCGAGCAGGGGGACCCTGTGGACGTCGCGGCCACGGAAGCGCAGGAGCGGGAAAGCACTCGTGCCGAGGTTGACCAGCTGACCCGCCTCGTCGGCATCGCGGCCCTTCTGACCGCCCCTGTGTTCGTCGCTGTCATGGCCCATGAGGTCTTTCGCGCCACCTGGGTCCCGTCCCTGTTGCTCAACCGCTGGTGGCAGCTGGCCCTCATCACACCGGTCATGACCTACGTCGGGTGGCCGGTGCACCGGACAGGCTGGCTCGCCCTGCGGCACCGCGCCGCCGACATGAACACCCTGATCACGCTCGGCACCAGCGCGGCCTTTGGGTACAGCCTGCTGGTCACCGTCGCACCAGCGCTGTTCCCCGTCCATGTGCGCGACGTCTACTACGAAGCCGTCGGCGTCATCCTCACCCTCATCCTGCTGGGGCGGCTCCTCGAGGCAAAAGCCAAGGCTGGTACCGGCGAGGCAATCCGTGCATTGCTCGGGCTGCAGGCCCGCACCGCACGAGTTGAGCGCAGCGGCCTCGAGGTCGAGATTTCCGTCGAAGATGTGCTTGTCGGTGACGTTGTCGTCGTGCGGCCCGGGGAGAAGATTCCCGTCGACGGCGCGATCCTCAACGGCCGGTCCACCATTGATGAGTCGATGGTCACCGGTGAATCCCTGCCCGTCGGGAAGGGCAGGGGTGACGCGGTGATCGGCGCCACCATCAACCAGACCGGCACCTTCCGGATGACGGCCGCCCGGGTCGGACGCGACACCGTGCTGGCGCAGATCGTCCGGATGGTGCAGCGTGCACAGGCATCAAAGGCCCCGATCCAGCGACTCGCCGACACTGCGTCAGGATTGTTCGTTCCCTCGGTCATCGTCATCGCGCTCGGCAGCTTCGCGGCCTGGTACGTCGTAGGGCCTGCCCCCTCACTGACCCTCGCCTTGGTGTCCGCCGTCGCCGTGCTGATCATCGCCTGCCCGTGTGCGCTCGGGTTGGCCACCCCGCTGTCGGTGATGGTCGGGACGGGCAAGGGCGCCCAAGCCGGCATCCTCATCCGTTCTGCTGAGGCACTGGAGACGGCACACACCCTGGACACGATCGTGCTCGACAAGACGGGAACGCTCACGGTGGGGGTCCCAATCCTGACCGACGTCGAGACCCTTCCCGGTCACTCGAACGACGACGTGCTGCAGTTGGCGGCCTCCGTCGAGGCCCGTTCAGAACACCCCCTGGCCGGAGCCATCCTGGCCGCCGCCAAAGAGCGCGGACTTGCCCGGCAAGACCCCGGTGACTTCGAGTCGATCACTGGCAAGGGTGTGCGTGCCGTCGTGAACGGCCGCCAGGTGACAATAGGGACCCGACGGCTTCTGTCCGAAGCGGGCATAGACCTGAGTCTGCTCGGCCCCATCGCCGACCGACTGTCCGATGAGGGCAAGACCGCCATGCTGGTCGCCATCGACGGACGTCCTTCTGGCGTGCTTGCGGTTGCCGACACCATCAAGCCTGGCGCGGCCTCTGCCGTCGCCGCCTTGCAGCGCCTCGGCCTCGAGGTGCAGATGCTCACCGGCGACAACCCGCGCACAGCCGCCGCGATCGCCCGGCAAGCCGGCATCACGAACGTGCTCGCTGAGGTCCTGCCGGAACACAAGGCCGATGAAATCCACCGGCTCCAGCTTGCCGGCCACCGCGTCGGCATGGTCGGGGACGGCATCAACGACGCCCCTGCCCTCGCCGCCGCGGACATCGGGCTCGCCATCGGCACCGGTACAGACGTCGCGATCGAGTCCGCTGACATCACGCTCATGTCGGGTGCACTGCACGGCGTCGTCACAGCCATCGCGCTTAGCAAGGCCACCATGCGCAACATCCGGCAGAACCTGTTCTTTGCCCTTGTCTACAACGGCGTCGGCATCCCGGTCGCCGCGGGGGCGCTCTACCCGCTGCTCGGCTGGCGGCTCTCGCCGATGCTCGCCGCCGCGGCCATGGCGTTGTCGTCATTGTCTGTGGTGGGCAATGCCAACCGGCTCCGCCGCTTCCGCCCGCCCGCGGCATCCGAGGTGATGATGCCGGAAGTCGTCTCCGCCACTGCGCTTGCAGGCACCGAACCCGTCGGTGCTGCTGTGGGGGTCGAGCGCTGAGGACGCAGGACGACAGGTTATGGCCATTCGTGGTCAACAACAGTCTGCTACTCATCGTGTTCGCGGAAAGTTTCTTCCACCCACGTTCTCGTCAGGACTGGCGCGCGATGGGTGCTCTTGAGCATTTATCGTGGCATTGTTTACCGAGATGTACGGCGTACCGTTCACCGCCTACCTGTTGTCGGCTGGCTCGGATCCCGCTTCCCCGCGCTGCGGGCCACCCACGCTTGCCGTTCCTTGATATCGGCGTCACCCAGAGCCCCATGCTGCACCCGTACCGACGACCTTCTTCCAGCCGCTCCCC
>JAYTOZ010000456.1:0-2234 GCA_043747515.1 Frankiales bacterium
ATCTGGGAGTGCGTGAACGATCCGATGGTGCAGCGTCTCGGTGAGGTGCTGTGGGTCGTCGACCTCAACCGGCAGTCGCTGGACCGGATCGTGCCCGACATCCAGGTGGCCAAGTGGGAGGGGTTGTTCCGGGCCGCCGGCTGGCAGGTGCTCGAGGTGAAGTACGGCCGGCGGCTGCAGGAGCTGTTCGCCCGGCCAGGTGGGGAGGTGCTGCGGCGGCGGCTCGACGAGATGGGCAACGAGGAGTTCCAATGGCTGCTCCGGTCGCCGGCCGGGGCGTTGCGCGAGCGGCTGGCCGGGGGTGCCGTGCTCGACCTTCTGACCGACGACGAGGTGGCCGCCGCGCTGCGCGACCTCGGCGGGCACGATCTCGTCGAGCTCGGCAAGGCCTTTCGCGCGGTCGACAATGCCGTTCCCACCGTCCTGTTCGCCTATACGATCAAGGGCCGTGGCCTGCCGGTGGAGGGCCACCCGGGCAACCACTCGGCGCTGCTTTCACCGGAGCAGTACGTCGAGCTGGCGGCCCGGCTCGGCCAGGACCCGGACGACCCCTGGCGGTGCTTCGAGCCGGAGTCGGCGGCCGGCCGCCGGTGCCGGGAGACCGCGCAGTGGCTGCGGCGGGCAGCAGTCGAGACCCCGCCGCCGCCGGCCCTGCCGGCCGAGCTCGGCCGGGCCTACCGCGGGGTGCAGTCGACCCAGGCCACCCTGGGTCGGGTCCTCACCGACCTGGCGCGGGACGCCCCTGAGGTGGCCGCGCGGATCGTCACCGTGTCACCGGATGTCGCGAGCAGCACCAACACCGGCGGCTGGATCAACAAGGTCGGGGTCTGGGCGCCGCAGGACCGGCACGACTGGTTCGCCGAGGACGGCGACCGGCTCGTGCGCTGGCGCGAGACCTCCCTCGGTCAGCACCTGGAGCTCGGCATCGCCGAGGTCAACCTGGTCGGGTTGCTCGGTGAGCTCGGCGCGACGTGGTCGCGGGTCGGGCAGCCGCTGCTGCCGATCGGCACCGTCTACGACCCGTTCGTCGGGCGGGCCCTGGAGCCGTGGGTCTTCGGGACCTACGCCGGCGGCCAATCCGTGCTCGTCGGGACGCCGTCGGGGGTCACCCTCGCGCCCGAGGGCGGTGCGCACCAGAGCATCACGACCCCCTCGATCGGGTTGGAGACGCCTGGGGTCACCTGCTACGAACCTGCCTTCGCCATCGAGACCGAGTGGTGCCTGCTCGATGCGCTGTCCCGGCTGGGGCGCACCGACGGGGAGTCGGCCTATCTCCGGCTGACAACCCGCCCCATCGACCAGGCGCTTGCGGGGCTGCCCGAGGACGAGCCGGGCCGGGCGGCCCGGCGCCGCGACGTGCTGGCTGGGGCCTACCGGCTGCGCTCCGCCGCGGGCGAGCCCGCGGTCACCGTGGCGGTGGTCGGCGCCCTGGTCCCGGAGGCCCTCGCCGCCGCCGCCGAGCTGGACCGGCTCGGGTTCGCCACCGACGTCGTCGTCGTCACCTCCTACGACCGGCTCTGGCGGGCGGTGCAGTCCCGCCGGGGCCTGCTCGTCGGCTCGGCGTACGGGATCGACGAGGGGGTGTTCGACCGGGTGCTGCGGCGGGCGCCGCTCGTGACGCTGCTCGACGGTCACCCGCACACCCTGGCGTTTCTCGGCACCGTCACCGGGACACCGATCACGTGCCTCGGCGTGTCGGCGTTCGGTCAGGCGGGCAGTCTGGACGACGTCTACCGGTTGCACGGCCTGGACGCGGCCACCGTCGTCGGCGCCGCGCTGGACCTGCTGGACTGACGCCGTCAGCCTGGCAGTGCCGCCTGCAGGACGTCGCCGCCGCCGCCGAGCTCGGTGACCCCCACCACACCGGCCTCCCGCAGCGGCAGCGCGGCGCCGAGGTCGAGCGAGGCCGAGCCGTCGGTGGTCGCCCGGAACGTGCCGGCCGGGGTCCGCTTGCCCGCCCGGTCGGCCAGCCACGCGCCGTAGGGCCGGCCCGGGTTCAGGCCACGCAGGTCCAGCACCAGCGCCGTGCCCCAGCGCTGCGGCGACACCGCAACGGTGCCGGCCACCCCGGGCCGGCCGATGAGCGCGACCCGGCGTTCCCGCGGACCGCCGCCGCGACCGGTCAGCATGATCGAGCCGGCGACCGTCAGCAGGACGAGCAGCAGCGCCGCGGCCACCAGCGCGCTCTGCCGGCGGGTGCGGCGCTGGCGCGCGAGCTCACCGTGCACCGATTC
>JAYTOZ010000457.1:0-2172 GCA_043747515.1 Frankiales bacterium
AGCATCTGGGCGATGAACTTCGCGATGATGTTCGCCCTCGCCCTGGGCATCGACTACGCGCTGTTCATCGTGGTGCGCTTCCGCGCTGCGCTGGCGCGCCGCGCCGATGACCCAGATCGCAAGGCAGCCGCCCTCGCAGCCGTTGCCGAGACCATGGGGACGGCGGGCAAGGCCGTGGCGTTCAGCGGCCTGACGGTGCTCGTGTCGCTGTCCACGGTCCTGCTGGTCCCGAGCCCCGCCTTCCGCAGCATGTCGCTCGGGATCATGCTCTCCGTGGTGGCCGTGCTCGCCGCAACACTGACCCTCCTGCCAGCCGTGCTCGGCCGACTGGGCACGCGCGTCGACGCAGGCCGGGTCCGGATCCCTGGCGCGCTCGACCGAGCCGAGCGACGCGCCCAGAAGCGCGCGATCGAGTCCTGCTCGGCAGGTGAGGTGCGGCGCTCCCCCGCGGACGTGTTCAACGGCACGCACCCGCACCTGCATCACTCCGTCACCGGTCTGGAGCGGCTCCTGCACCACTGGGGGGCGCTGCTGCACCGCCGCCCCTGGGCAGCGGCGGGTCTCGTCGTGGTGATCATCGGGGGGCTCGCGTGGCCTGTGACGTCGCTGCGCACCGGCATGCCGAGCATCGCCATCATTCCGCAGAGCCAAACCGCACGGGCCGGCTACAACGAGGTCGTGTCCGCCTTCGGCCCCGGCGCCCCAGGGATGCTGTCGGTCCTCACCCCGCTCGGCGAACAGCAGCTGACCGAGGCCGCCCTGAGGAGCGACCGAGGCGTCGCCTCCGCCATCCCCGGTGGCCAATCCGCTCGATACGCCCTCACCCTGGCCACGCCCACCACCGACGCGTCGGCGAAGACCACCGGCGCGACCATCGACAGGCTCCGCTCCGAGCTGCCCAAGGGCAGCCTCGTCGGCGGCGCGGCAGCAGAGAACCACGACCTCGAGAAGGTCCTGTCACAGCGCACACCGCTCGTGTTCGGCCTGCTCATCGGCCTCGGCTTCCTGCTGCTGCTGACCGCGCTCGGCAGCCCCCTCATCGCGTTCGTCGGCGTCATCACCAACCTGGCGTCTATCGCCGCGGCGTTCGGCGTGGCCAAGCTCATCTTCCAAGACGGGCACCTTTCCGTGCTGCTCAACTTCGAGCCGCAAGGCTTCGTCGACGCCTGGGCCCCGCTGTTCTTCGGCGCCATGCTGTCGGGCGTCGCGATGGACTACACGCTGTTCCTGCTCTCAGCCGCCCGTGAGCACTACGACCTCACCGGCGACCCACAGCACGCCATGCGGATGGCCCTACGCACCTCCGGCCGGGTCGTCGTCGCAGCCGCCGGCGTCATGGTCGCGGTGTTCCTCACCTTCGCCCTCTCAGGACCGCTCGCCCCCAAGGAGATGGGGATCATCCTGGCCGTCGCCGTGTTCCTCGACGCGCTGCTCATCCGGATGCTCCTGCTGCCCGTCGCCCTACGCCTGACCGGGCACGGCGCATGGCACCGGCCCACCTGGCTGGACAAAGTCCTGCCCCACGTGCGATTCGCACACTGACGCCATGACCGACCGCGCGCGGGAGCACTGGGACGGCGTGTACGCGACGAAGGCCACGGACCACGTCAGCTGGTACCAGGCTCATCCCGCCACCTCTCTACGGCTGCTCAAGGCGGTCAGTGACCAGGCTGCCAGCGTCATCGACGTGGGCGCAGGTGCCTCGACGCTGGTCGATGAGCTCCTGGCTCAGGGATGGGGTGACATCACGGTGCTGGACGTCTCGAACGAGGCGCTCGAGCTCGTGCGCGCCCGTCTCGCCAGCCACGGACTCGCGTTCAGCGGTGTCGTCTGCGATCTGCTGACTTGGGTCCCGGAGCGGACCTACGACGTGTGGCACGACCGGGCGGTGCTGCACTTTCTCGGCCAGCCGAAGGATCGCGCACGGTACGTCGAGACAGCCGCCCAAGCGGTCAGGCCCGGCGGGCACCTGGTGATCGGAGTCTTCGCCGAGGACGGACCGACCCACTGCTCGGGGCTAGCGACGACCCGGTACAGCGCCGAGGAGCTTGGCTCGCTGTTCAGTGCCGGCTTCGACCTCGTGCATGCCGAGCGTGAGGAGCACCACACACCCGACGGCACCGCGCAGCCCTTCACCTGGGCAGTGCTGCAGCGCGAGTAGTTCGCTGTGCC
>JAYTOZ010000458.1:0-4052 GCA_043747515.1 Frankiales bacterium
AGCCCCCCGACGCCGAGCAGCCGCAGCGCCGGGTCGGACGTCCCGCCCACCAGGTCGAGCCACCGCACCCCGACCCCCTCCTCGAGCGCCACCGCGAGCACCAGCGCCTCGGCGGGGGAATGCACCGCCACGTCGTACGACGCACCGGTGGCCGGCGCGGCCGTGCCCAGCCGGGCCAGCAGGTCGTCCCGGCGCGCGCGATGGGCATCGAAGGCGGCCAGGGCCGTGGGCCGGGTCGCGTCGTCGAGGCGGGCGCCGAGCACGCCGTAGCCGTAGACAGCGGCGTGCTCGGCCTCGAGCACCGCGGCCAGCAGGGTCGAGGAGCTCACCCGAGCGCGACCTGGTGGGACGCCTCCGACGCGGCGAGCGAGGCGAGCACCGCGGCCAGCCGGGCAGAAGCCGTCACGGCCGCTGCGGCGTGGGCGGCGGCGGCGGTGCGCTCGGCGGTCATGAGCGAGCGGCCGGCCTGGACGCCCCGAGGACCGGCGCCCCGAGGCTGGGCGGGAGCCGGGTCGGTGGCCGGGCTGGCTGTCGGCGTGCTGGCCCGGCCGGCGGTGAGCGCGATCAGGTGCTCGGCGTGTTCGGCGCGCAGCGGCGCCAGCCGGCTCGCGAGGGCGGGCGTCGCGGCCAGCGCGGCGTCGTAGGCGGCAAGCAGGGCCAGCTCCCGGTCGACCGCGGCAGCGGTGAGGGCGACATCGGGGTCTGTGCGCGCCTGCCGGCCCGCGCTGGGGGGCCGGTGTGACGGGGTACAGGCGGCAACCAGCCCGACGGCGCCGGCCGACAGGATGGCGCGCCGGGTCGGTCGGGGGCTCACCCGGCCAGCCTTGCAGAGGTGCGTCCCGGCGGGCCGGCGGACCCTGTCAGCGCAGCTGCCGGTCCTGGGTGATGCCGCCGGCGAGCACGGCGGCGACCCCGGGCATCGGCGCGGCCGCGGCCCGCAGGTCCATCGGTGCGTCGGGGTCGCCCGCGGGCACGGCATCGAGCGCAGTCCGCAGCGTGGTGATGTGGCCGATGAGCTCGGTGGCGACGGTCTCGGCCGGCAGCGGCGGGACCGCCTGGTGCACGGTGGCCCGAGCTCGCGCCGCGCAACTCGGCCAGCAGCCCGGCGAGTCCGACCGAATCCGCCGATGCGTGCACCAACTGCGCACACGACGTCAGCTCCTCGTCGAGGGCCGTTTTCGCCGCCGCGGCGGCGACCCGGTCGTGGGCGCGCCGGCCGGCAGCGCGGGTAGGCAGTGCCGCATGGCGGCGCGCGCCGACGGACCGCAGCAGCACCTGGGTCGTCGGGGAGTCGCCCAGGATCCGCGACATCTGCGCGGCGTTGTCGTCGAGGGCCCGGTGCGCGCCGGCAAGCGCCGGGCCGTCGGCAGCCCGCCCGGCAGCCAGAGCGACAAGGTCGACCTCCTCGACCGCCAGCTAGGTCAGGCCCGCCTGCAACTCGACCGCCTTGGTCGAGCTCGCCCCGACGTGATCAGCTCGTGGCTGCCGACCGCTGTCGACGGCCTGGCCGCCACGACATGCCGCCGCCCCGAGCGCCAGCGCGCCCAGCAGCCCAGCCAGACGCAGGCCGACATGGGCCACGCTTCTGCTCGGTGCCGTCGTACGTCCCGCCGTCGCGGCGCGGGGTAGCTCACGGCGTCTTCGGTCCGCTCGCCCGTCCGGATGCCGTACGACGCGGGGCACCTCGGCGCGTCGTACCGTCCGGTCCGGACGGCTACGCTCGGTGTCTGCACCGGGCCCGCCCAGCAGCTCAGGCTCACCAGCCAGACAACAGCAGAGGGAGCGGTCGATGAGCGTGTCCCGCGCCCGGCTCGTCCAGCTGCTCACCCCGGCCGTCCAGGCCACCGGACACGACCTCGAGGACATCGCCGTGTCCCCAGCCGGCAAACGTCGGGTCGTCCGCCTCGTTGTCGACCGCGACGGCGGCAGCACCCTGGACGACGTGGCTGAGGTAAGCCGGGCGGTCTCGGCCGTGCTCGACGCCGCTGAGCAGGAGGAGCCGGACCTGCTGGCCGGTGCCTACGTCCTGGAGGTGAGCTCGCCGGGCGTCGACCGGCCGCTCACCGAGCCGCGGCACTGGCGGCGCAATCTCGGGCGCCTGGTCACCGCGACCCTCACCGGGGGCAGCGTGGTCACCGGCCGGGTGCTGCAGGCCGATGACGTCGAGGTGCAGCTGGGCCTGGCGGACACGACGGGTTCCATCTGCACGCTGTTGCTCGCTGAGGTGGAGCGTGGCGCGGTGCAGGTCGAGTTCGCCCACCGGGCCGACCCGACCGCAGACGAGGACGACGCGCTCGACGAGGAGGCCCCGTGAACATCGACATGGCCGCGCTGCGGAGTCTGGAGCGCGCCAAGGACATCAGCCTGGACCTGTTGG
The DNA here is from genome assembly GCA_043747515.1 of Frankiales bacterium. GTDB lineage: Bacteria > Actinomycetota > Actinomycetes > Mycobacteriales > SCTD01 > JAYSQK01. Next base: position 2,378 of record JAYTOZ010000458.1, read on the forward strand.
TGGAGGCCATCGAGACGGCCCTGCTGACCGCCTACCGGCACACCGAGGGGGCGTCGGCGCACGCCCGGGTCGAGCTGGACCGCAAGAGCGGTGACGTCGTCGTGCTCGCCCAGGAGCTCGGGGACGACGGCGCGGTCGCGAGGGAGTGGGACGACACCCCCGAGGGCTTCGGCCGGATCGCCACGATGACCGCCAAGCAGGTCATCCTGCAGCGCCTGCGTGAGGCCGAGAACGACGTGTCCTACGGCGAGTACGCCGGGCGGGAGGGCGATCTGGTGTCCGGGATCGTCCAGCAGGCCGGTCAGCGACCGGGCGCCCCGGTCAACCGCAACGTGATGGTCAAGCTGGGCGCCCGGGAGGACTCGCTGGAGGCCACCCTGCCGCCCAACGAGCAGGTGCCCGGCGAGGTCTACGACCACGGCAGTCGGCTCAAGTGCCGGATCGTCGGCATCAGCCGTGGTCAGCGCGGCGCCCAGGTCACCGTGTCGCGGACGCACCCCGACCTCGTCCGGGGGTTGTTCGCGATGGAAGTCCCCGAGGTCGCCGACGGCACCGTCGAGATCGTCGCGCTGGCCCGCGAGGCCGGCCACCGGACCAAGATCGCCGTACGCACGAAGGTCGCCGGGCTCAACGCCAAGGGGGCCTGCATCGGGCCACAGGGCTCGCGGGTCCGAGCCGTACAGCACGAGCTGCACGGGGAGAAGATCGACATCATCGACTGGCACGAGGACCCCGCGCGGTTCGTCGGCGAGGCGCTCTCGCCGGCAACCGTCGTGTCGGTCGAGGTCGTCGACCTGGTGAACCGTTCGGCCCGCGTGGTCGTCCCGGACTTCAAGCTGTCACTCGCCATCGGCAAGGAGGGCCAGAACGCCCGCCTCGCCGCGCGACTGACCGGCTGGCGGATCGACATTCACAGCGACACGGAGGGCCAGCCGGCGCAGTGAGGCGTCGAGCATCGCCGGGTGGAGCGCTAGACTCTGTCACGGCTCGTCCTTCGGGCCCGGTGCGCACCTGCGTGGGTTGCCGGGCTCGTGCGGCGAAGTCCACCCTGCTGCGCGTCGTCGGGATCGCCGGTGTTCTTACCGTGGACCCCGCCGGACGCCTGTTGGGTCGAGGTGCGAGCGTGCATCCAGACCTGGCTTGCGTCGACCTCGCCGAACGGCGCAGAGCGTTCCCGCGGGCACTGCGAGTCCCGGGCCCACTCGACGTCGGGCCGGTGCGGGAGCACGTCGCGGGTCTCCAGCCGTCCACCAGAGAGCAGGTCGAGCAGCGCACATGAGCACTCGATGAGCCAGCACCGATGAGCAGCACGCCCATGCAGTAGCACCGAGGCCAGGGACCGACCCGGCCTGAGAAGGAGTCCAGTGCCCGGCAAAGCCCGCGTCCACGAGCTCGCGAAAGAGCTCGGTCTCGAGAGTAAGAACGTCCTCACCTGGCTCAAGGAGCACGGCGAGTTCGTCAAGAGCGCGTCCTCGACCATCGAGGCCCCCGTTGCCCGCAAGCTGCGGGAGGCGTTCCCCGCCGCGGTCGTCGCGGCAGCTCCCACCGCCCCCCGGCCTCCCGCGAGCGCGCCGGCCGCGCCTGCTCTCACCCCGGCGGCCCCCGCGGTCGTGCCGGCGCCGACGGTCGAGCGACCCGCGGCCCCCGTCCCGGGCCCGGCCGCACCCGCCGGTGG
>JAYTOZ010000459.1:0-1786 GCA_043747515.1 Frankiales bacterium
GATCGGCTTGTCCGACGACAGCGGGCTGAAGGACGCCGAGAGATAGAAGTTCTTCACCAGGGCGGGGCCCGCAGCGCTCTTGAGCAACTGCGAGCTGAAGGTCGGGTTGTTGCCCAGGAATGGCACGTTGAGTCCCGTAGCGGCCGCAACGCCGACCGCGGAGGCGGTCGCTTTGGGGCCGACGGTCAGAGCGATCGCCGAGACGCCGGCTGCCTTGAACTTCGAGACTGCGGCGGTCATGTCGGTCTCGGTCGCCTTGATCTGCTGCTCGACGATGGTGAAGCCGAGCTTGCTGGCGGCGTACTTCGAGCCAGCCAGGCCGTTGGCGCCGTAGGCACCCTCGTTGTAGATGTGGCCGACCTTGTCGCCCTTTTTGATCAGGCCCTTGTCGAACAGGTACGACAGGCCGTTGATCTGCTCGATGTCGTACGTCGCACCCGAGATCTGGATGTCCTTGCTGCGCAGCAAGGTGGACGCCCACGTGGCGGTGGCGCCCAGCATGTGGTCGGTCGCCAGGTTGCCGAGCAGCGCGGTCGTCATCGGGGAGCCGAGCAACTGCAGCATGCCGGCGACCTGGGGAGCCACCTGCGCGTAGAGCGAGACAGCCTTCTGGACGTCGTAGCCGTGGTCCTGGACCACGAGCTTGATCTGCCGGTTGCAGATTCCGCCAGCCGCGTTGATCTCATCGACACCGAGCTGGTTGCCCTGCGTGACGGTCTTACCGAGGGCGGCGAAGACGCCGGACTCGTCGGTGAGGACACCCAAGCTGATCGTCTTCGCGTCGACGCCGGGGCCGCTCTTGACGCCACCGGCGGCGCTCCCTCCACCGGTGCTCGAGGTGCTGTCCTTGGCCTTGGTACTGCAGGCGCTCGCCGAGAGGGCGAGGGCGAGCAGCACGGCAGCGCCGGTACGGATTCGAGTGGTCATGCAATGTCCTCCTGTGCGGTGGATGTGCGTGCAGGGGCAGGGCTGTCGGTGGACGGTCGGGGGTCGGTGGGTGTGGTCGAGGGAGCGCCGTCGGGCACCGGGTCCAGAGCGCGCTGCGGGCGGCGTCCGGTGAGGCGTCTGCCGAGGGCGTTGAGGCCGCCCGGCTCGAACATCACGACGGCGATCACGGCAGCGCCGTAGAGCAGCGCAGAGATCTTGCCGGGGTCGTAGCCGCTGCTGCCATTGGGCGCCACGAACGGGAGCTGGTCGCTGTAGCGCTGGAGGAGGTACGGCAGCACGGTGACGAAGGTGGCGCCGAGCGCGGCGCCCCCGACCGAGCCGAGCCCGCCGATGACGACCATCGCCAGGTAACTGATGGACAGCGGCAAGATGAAGTACTCGGGCGTCACTCGGGTGAAGGCCAGCCCGACCATCACCCCACCGAGACCGGCGTACATGCTCGACAGGACGAACGCACCGGCCTTGGTCCGGCGGACGTCGACGCCCATGACGGCGGCGGCGACCTCGCTGTCGCGCATGGTCTGCATGGCGCGTCCCATCCGCCCGCGCAGGATGTTCTGCGCGAAGACGTATGCGAGGACGGTCACGACGAGGAACAGCTCCCACAGCTTCTCGTAGCGATGGAACTCCACGCCGGCAACGATCAGGATCGGGCTGTCCGGGCCGAAGGAGAAGCCCGGCACCGAGAAGTCGGCCAGCGCCCGGCCGTTGGTGCCGCCGGTCAGCGTGCCGAAATTGTCATAGACGTAGGAACCGATGGCGACCAGCGCGAGCGAGGCGACCCCGAGGTAGATGCCGCGAAGGCGGGAGGCGATCGGGCTGAAGATCAGCCCGGCCA
>JAYTOZ010000460.1:0-2621 GCA_043747515.1 Frankiales bacterium
CTGACCGCGATCCGCTACCAGGTCGTCGTGATGTACCAGCTGCTGGGCGCCGTCGCGGTGGCCGGCGCGGTGGCCGGTCGGCTGGCGACCCGGCTGCTCTTCGACGACGCGCACCGGCTCCGCGAGGTACCGGCCGAGTCAAGTCCGGGAGGCCGCTGACACCGCCGAGCCGCCTGACCAGCAGGATGTGGGACATGAGCATCACCGGCAAAGACCTGCTGGGCGGCCCCGACCCGACCCTGCTGCCCGACGAGACCGCACCGCGCGAGCTGCTCGAAGCCGGCACCGACCCGGCCGAGGTGGCCGCGGCGCACCCGACGTCGAGCGCCGCCTGGGCCGCGCTCGCCGACGCGGCGTACGCCCGAGGCGCCGTCGTGGAGAGCTACGCCTACGCGCGCACCGGCTACCACCGGGGCCTGGACGCGCTGCGCCGGAGCGGCTGGAAAGGCTACGGGCCGGTGCCGTGGTTGCACGGCCCGAACCAGGGGTTCCTGCGCGCGCTGGTCGCCCTGGGCCGGGCCGCCGGGGACATCGGCGAGACCGACGAGGCGCAGCGCATCACCGGGTTCGTGCAGGAGTGCGACCCCGCAGCAGCCGAAGCGCTGCGGCGCTAGCGACCACAGGTCGTTACAGCGAGCCCTCGACCACCGGCTTGGTGGGCCGCCGCCGGCCCAGCAGGGCGGCGCCGGGCAGCCCGGCCAGGGTGCGGCTCGTCTCGTCCACGAAGGTCATGATCCGCTCGGTCGACCCAGCGATGAACGCGACCCGCTCATGGGTGTCGGCCAGGGTCCGCAGCACCGGCAGGACGTCTTTCTGGATCTGCGCGAGTGTCTGCGGGAGCTGCTCGACCACCGGGTCGTCGAGCACGGTGGCCATCCGCTGCAGGCCCGGGGCCAGCGCGAGCAGCGGGCCCTCGAGTTCGGCCACGATGCCGTCGATCCGCCCGACGAGCCGGTTGACGGCCAGCACCGTGTCGCGCGCCGACGCGGCCACCTCGACCAGCCCGCGGACAGCGGTGCTCAGCGACTGCACCGCCGCGGGCAGCGCCGCGAGCGACTCGGTCTGCGACTGCAGCACCGAGAACACGCCACCGACGAGGCTGTCGATCCCGGGGAGCTTGGCCATGCGGCCGAGCGTACGTCGCAGACCCCCGCCCGGTGGCTAGACTCCGGCGCAAGAGGCCTCTCGCGCTCGCGGGGGGCCTTCCGCACGCCCAGGGAGCACCCGCATGCCCGCACTCGTCCTCATCGGCGCCCAGTGGGGCGACGAAGGCAAGGGCAAGGCCACCGATCAGCTCGGCGGGCTGGTCGACCACGTCGTGAAGTTCAACGGCGGCAACAACGCCGGGCACACCGTCGTCGTCGGTGACGAGACCTACGCCCTGCACCTGCTGCCCAGCGGCATCCTGTCCCCCGGTTGCACCCCGGTCATCGGCAACGGCGTCGTCATCGACCTGTCGGTGCTGTTCGAAGAGATCGACGGCCTGGCGGTTCGCGGCGTCGACACGTCACGGCTGGTCGTCAGTGCCGACGCCCATCTCATCGCGTCCTACAACCGCACGCTCGACCGCGTCGCCGAGCGCTTCCTGGGCAATCGCAGGATCGGTACGACGGGGCGCGGCATCGGCCCGACGTACGCCGACAAGATGAACCGGATCGGGATCCGGGTGCAGGACCTGTTCGACGAGAAGATCCTGCGGGCCAAGGTCGAGGGCGCCCTGCAGATGAAGAATCAGGTGCTGGTCAAGGTCTACAACCGCAAGGCGGTCACCATCGACGCGGTCGTGGATGAGCTGCTGGCCTACGTCGACCGGCTGCGCCCGATGGTGGCCGATACCTCGCTGCTGCTCAACGCCGCGCTCGACGAGGGCCGGACGGTGCTGCTCGAAGGCGGCCAGGCGACGCTGCTCGACGTCGACCACGGCACCTACCCGTTCGTGACGTCGTCCTCCGCCACGGCGGGTGGGGCCTGCACCGGCTCCGGCATCCCGCCCACCCGGATCGACAAGGTCATCGCCGTCATCAAGGCCTACACGACCCGGGTCGGCGAAGGGCCCTTCCCGACCGAGTTGACCGACGACGACGGCGAGCGGCTGCGGTCGGTCGGTCACGAGTACGGCACCACGACCGGGCGGCCCCGCCGCTGCGGCTGGTACGACGCGGTCATCGCCCGCTACGCCGCGCGCGTCAACGGCGTCACCGATTTCGTGCTGACCAAGCTCGACGTGCTGACCGGATGGGAGCAGATCCCGGTCTGCGTGGCGTATCAGGTGGACGGCCGGCGGCTGACCGAGATGCCGATGACACAGACCGAGTTCCACCACGCCAAGCCGGTGTACGAGCTGTTCGACGGCTGGACCGAGGACCTGTCGGCCGCCCGCACCTTCGCCGACCTGCCGGCCAACGCCCAGCGCTACGTCCGGGTGCTCGAGCAGATGAGCGGCGCGCCCTTCAGCTCGATCGGGGTCGGTCCTGATCGCGAACAGACTCTGCAGTTGCGGCCGTTGCTGCCGTGAAGATCCTCGTCGTCGGCGGTGGCGCCCGGGAGCACGCGCTGCTGCTCGCGCTGTCGCGGGACCCGCTCGTGAGCGGCCTGGTCTGCGCCCCCGGCAACGCCGGCAC
>JAYTOZ010000461.1:0-4510 GCA_043747515.1 Frankiales bacterium
GAGAGCCTCAAACCAGGCTGGAGCCGCGGGCGACCAGCAGCGCCACGTCCACGCCGGCGACGACGAGCACGCTGAGGAACGCGGCGCGGGACCCCGGCCGCCGGCCCCGCACGAGCCCGACGACAGCGATCGCGGCGGCGACGACCAGCGCCACGGTCGCCAGCAGTCCGGCCGACCCCGGCCCGAACGACAGCAGCGCGGTCGCACCGAGCAGCAGACCGACAGCGAGGGCCGACGACGCCCGCCGGCCGAGCCGGTGCGGGAGCCCTCGCACCCCGGTCACGGCGTCGTCCTCGAGGTCGGGCAGCGCGTTGACCAGGTGGGCGCCGACCCCGAGCAGCGCTCCGGCGGCGTTCGCCCACCAGGGTGCGAACGGGTGCCCGGGCAGCCCCAGCACCACAATCGAGGGGACCAGCCCGAAGGACAGGGCGTACGGCAGGAACGACAGCACGGTCCGCTTGAGCATCACGTTGTAGCCCCAGGCCGAGGCGACCGCCACGAGGTGCGCTGCCCCGGCGTACGCGCCCATGAGCAGCGACAGCGGGACGCACAGGGCGGCGGCGGTGAGCGCTGCGGCGCGCACCACCGCGACCGGCAAGCCCCCCGTGACGACCGGCTTGTCGCTGCGCCCCGCGGTCCGGTCCCGCGCAGCGTCGATCCAGTCGTTGCTCCAGCCGACGCTGAGCTGGCCCGACAGGAACGCCGCCGCCACCGCGACCGCGCCGACGCCGCGGCCGGCCGACACGGCGAGCGCGGTGGCCATCGCGGTGACCGCGGCCGTCGGTTCGGGATGGCACGCCTTGACCAGAGCGCGGACCCGTTGCACCTGCGCAGTGTCGCAGCGGGCACGCTTGCCTCGTGAGCGCTCCGAACCGGCCGAGAAACGACCCCCTGCAGTACGACGACCTGGCGGGGCTCTGGTGGGACCCGCGGGGCCGGTTTGCGATGCTGCACTGGATCGCCGAGGCGCGGGCGCAGCTGGTCCCGATCGCCGTCAGGCAGGACAGCCTGCTCCTCGACCTGGCCTGCGGTGGCGGGGTCCTCGCGCCTCACCTCGTCGGCAAGGGCCACCGGCACGTCGGGGTCGACCTGTCTTCGTTGGCGCTGCTGCAGGCCGGTGGGAAGGGCTTGGCGCCGGTGCGTGGCGACGTGGGCAGGCTGCCGTTCGCCGACGAGGTTGCCGATGTGGTGGTGGCCGGCGAGGTGCTCGAGCACGTCACTGATCTGCCGGGGGTGCTGGCCGAGGCCTGCCGCGTCCTGCGGCCCGGGGGCACCCTGGTGCTCGACACCATTGCAGACACCTGGTGGGGCCGGTTCAGCACGATCACGGTCGGTGAGCGCATGCCGGCCGGGCCCCCCAGGCGGTTGCACGACCCGGCGCTCTACGTTGACCGGGCACGGCTCGTGCGGCTCGCCGCTGGGCACGGCGTGGACCTCGAGCTGGCGGGTCTGCGCCTCGGCGCGACGGACTACCTGCTGTGGCTGGTTGGCAGGAGGGAGACAGTGCGGATGCGCAGCACACGATCCACGGCGGGGCTGTTCCAGGCCTCCGGACGCAAGGTGGCCAGATGACCCGGATCGCGACCGTCACCGGGCACGGCTCCGCGCTGCCTCCCGCGATGAGCCAGCAGCACCTGTGGGACGACTTCTTCGACGGGCACTACGCGGGCGCGCGCATCGCGGCCAAGGTGTGGCGCTCCGCCGGCATCCAGACCCGGCGCGGCGTGGTGGACCCGAGCTCGGAGGACGTCTCGGGGTGGGGCACCGGTGCCCGCATGCAGCGCTTCATCACCGAGGCGCTGCCGCTCGGCCGCGAGGCGGTCGGGAAGGCGCTCGCGGGCGCCGGGCTCGATCCGGCCGACGTCGGGCTGTTCGCGGTCGTGAGCTGCACCGGTTACACCACCCCAGGCCTGGACATCCTGCTGGCCCGCGACCTTGGCATGCGGGACGACACGCAACGGCTGCATATCGGCCACATGGGTTGCTACGCGGCCCTTCCCGGACTCGGCGCGGTCAGCGACTACGTCGTCGCCCGCGGCAGAGCGGCCGTGCTGCTCTGCCTGGAGCTCACCAGCCTGCACATCCAGCCGACGACGGACAGCGCCCGCAGCGCGACGCCGACCGGCCCGGACCTCGAGCAGATGGTGGCCCACGCGCTGTTCAGCGACGCGGCCGCTGCGGTGGTGCTCGAGCCTGACGCCGGCGGTTTCGCGGTGGTCGACGCGGTCGCCCGCACCGACGTCGGCACCGCCGACCTGATGACCTGGGACGTCACCGACCTCGGCTTCAAGATGGGACTCTCGCCGAAGGTCCCGGAGGTGCTCGCGGTGCATGCGCGCCCGGTCGTCGAGCAGTTGCTGGCCCGCAACGGCCTGACTGTCGCCGACGTCAGCGGCTGGGCGGTCCATCCCGGCGGCCGCAAGATCGTCGAGGTCGTGGGCGAGGCGCTCGGGTTGACCGAGAGCCAACTCGCCCCGTCGTACGACGTGCTGCGAGAGATCGGCAACTGCTCGTCCTCGACCGTCCTGCTGGTGCTCGACCGGCTGGTGCAGACGGCCGAGATCGGCGTCGGCGGACACCTGGTCGCCATGGCGTTCGGACCTGGGCTGACCCTCTGCGCGACGCTGCTGACCCGCCGCTAGCTGCACCTGGAGGGTCGATTGTCAAGCCCCAGTTAGCCCTCTGACCTGCGACGACGTCCATGAGATGGCCGTCACAGCGTGTTAGACTGGGCGCAGTCGAGAGGATCACATCACCCATGTTGTGCAAGCCATGACGTACAAGGTCGGCGAGACCGTCGTCTACCCCCACCACGGGGCAGCACTCATCGAAGCGATCGAAACCCGCACCATCAAGGGCGAAGAGAAGATCTATTACGTCCTGCATGTCGCGCAGGGCGATCTCACCGTCCGGGTACCGGCTGACAACGCCGACATCGTCGGTGTGCGCGACGTCGTCGGTCAGGCCGGCCTCGACAAGGTGTTCGAGGTGCTGCGTGCCCCGGCCGTCGAGGAGCCGACCAACTGGTCCCGGCGTTACAAGGCCAACCTCGAAAAGCTCGCATCCGGCGACATCAACAAGGTCGGCGAAGTGGTCCGCGATCTGTGGCGGCGGGACCGCGAGCGTGGCCTGTCGGCCGGTGAGAAGCGGATGCTGAGCAAGGCCCGGCAGATCCTGGTGAGTGAGCTCGCCCTTGCTGAGGGCACCAACGAGGACAAGGCAGAGGCGATCCTCGACGAGGTCCTGGCCTCCTAGATGGGCCTGCGTCCGGCGGGGACGACGTCGACCGAACCGGTCGGGTCGTCCCCTCGGCGTTCGCGGGCACGGCCGCCGACGGTCGTGCTCGAGGCCCTCCGGCTGCTTGTCATCGTCTTCTTCGCCGGCGCGGGCTACGAGGTCGGCTCGGGGATCGGGCCGGACCGGCAGGTGCTCGGGGTGTTGAACGGGACCGCTGTCGGGCTCATCCTGGGCGTCGGCCTGGGCTATGTCCTCGGCGGGGTCCTCGGGCGCACCACCACCACCTCGGCCGAGGGCGTGCGGTCGCGGCTGCAAGAGACGTCGGTCGACCAGCTCGTGGCCGGTGCGGTCGGCACGGTCGGCGGGGTGCTGCTCGGCGCGGGGGTGGCTTGGCCGGTCTTCCTGCTGCGCCAGTCGTTCCTGGCTTTTCCGCTGTTCGGCTTCGTCGTGGTCGCCCTGGGCTACGTCGGCTTTCTCGTCGGGGTCAGCAAACGCGACGGGGTGCTGGCCATCTTCGGCGAGCGGGCCGGCCTGGCGCCGCGTTCGGCGGCTGCCTCGGCGCTGCCCCGCGTCGTCGATTCCTCGGTAGCGATCGACGGCCGGATCCTGGACGTCGTCCGGGCCGGTTTCCTGCACGGACAGATGTACGTCCCGGCCCCGATACTCGCCGAGCTTCAGGGCCTGGCCGACGCCGGTGACGACACCCGCCGGGCCAAGGGCCGCCGTGGCCTGGAGGTCCTCGAGGCTCTACAGCGGGAGCCTGCGGTCGACCTCGAGGTGCTCGACCTCGACGTGCCGGGCGTGCCTGAGGTCGATGCCAAGCTCGTCCGGATCTGCCTCGACCTCGGTGCGGCGCTGCTGACACTCGACACCAACCTGGCCAAGGCGGCTGCCCTCGCCGGCGTGCACGTGCTCAACCTGCACGCCCTCGCGCTCGCCCTGCGACCACCGGTCGCCGCGGGCGACGACGTCTGCGTGCTGCTGCAGAAGCCCGGCAAGGAGGCTGGCCAGGCGGTCGGCTACCTCGACGACGGAAGCATGGTCATCGTCGAGCACGCGAGGGACCGCATCGGCGGCGAGGTCGGGGTGCACGTCACCAGCGTGGTCACGACCGCCAACGGCCGGCTTGTGTTCGGCCGCCCGGCCGATGGTCCGGCGGCTGCCCATCCCCGCCCACCCCGGCGCGCCTCGGCGGCGCCATCACCCGCCTCGGTCCCACCTCGCGCCCGGTGACCGGATCGGTCGGCGTCGTGGTCCCCGCTGCCGGGCTCGG
>JAYTOZ010000462.1:0-3701 GCA_043747515.1 Frankiales bacterium
GCGGACCTCCGACACCTCGGTCCTGGCGTCGAGCGCGGACCTAGAGTCGACCGCATGACGCAAGTACGGCGCTCCCTCGGTGACGGCCTGACCGTGTCCGCCCAGGGCCTGGGCTGCATGGGCATGAGCGAGTTCTACGGCGCCGGTAACGACGCCGAGTCCCTCGCGACGATCGGCCGCGCGCTCGATCTCGGCGTGACATTCCTCGACACCGCGGACATGTACGGGCCGTTCACCAACGAGCAGCTCGTCGGCCGGGCGATCGGCAGCCGGCGCGAGGAGGTGCAACTCGCCACGAAGTTCGGCATCGTCCGCAGCCCCGAGGGCGCCCGCCTCGGCATCAAGGGTGACGCCGCCTACGTCAAGGCCTCCTGCGAGGCTTCGCTGCAGCGCCTCGGTGTCGAGGCCATCGATCTGTACTACCAGCACCGGGTCGACGCCGACGTGCCGATCGAGGAGACCGTGGGGGCGATGGCCGAGCTGGTCAGCGAAGGCAAGGTGCGCCACCTCGGCCTGTCCGAATGCTCAGCCGACACGCTGCGACGGGCCGCGGCTGTGCACCCGATTGCAGCTGTGCAGAGCGAGTACAGCCTGTTCAGCCGAGACCTGGAGCGGGCTGTGCTCCCCGCGATGCGCGGGCTCGGCGTCGGCCTGGTGGCCTACTCCCCGCTCGGCCGCGGCTTCCTGACCGGCTCGATCACGTCCATTGACGACCTGCCCGCGGACGACTTCCGTCGGCAGTCGCCGCGCTTTGCAGAGGACGCCCTCGCTGCCAATCTTCGTCTCGTCGACGCAGTGAAGCGTCTGGCGAGCGAGAAGGGCTGCACCGCTGGACAGCTCGCGCTCGCCTGGGTGCTCGCCCAGGGTCAGGACATCGTGCCGATCCCAGGCACGAAGCGCCGGACCTACCTCGAGCAGAACGCCGCGGCGAGCGACATCGTCCTGACCGGCGAAGAGCTCGCGCAGCTGGCCGCGGCGGTGCCCCTCGATGCGGTGTCCGGTGACCGCTACCCGGACATGAGCACCGTCGAGCGCTGACCCCTCTGGCGCGATTCGCCGGTAGGCGGCAGGGTGCACGCACAACCCTTCGACGCTAGGAGCGCACCCATGGCTGTCTCGGCCGACCTGTCCAAGTACCTCGACAAGGCCTATGAGTCCTCGTCCCTGACCGAGATCCTGGCGGCTCCGGTCAGCGCCCTCGCCGGAGTGAGCGAGGACGACGCCGCTGCGCTCGCGAAGGCGTTCCACGTCATGACCGTCGGCGACCTCGGCAAGAACAAGTACTTCCTGGCCGCCCAGGCCATGCTCACCCTCACGCAGTAGCACCCACCCTGCCCTGGCCGGCCCCGCCGTACCGTCTCGCGTCGTGAGTCAAGACCTGTTTCGAGCGTTCACATCACGATACGAGACGGGAGGTGGCGCCTTCCTCGTACGACGGGACTGCGGGGCCGCCGGCTCCGTCCGGGGCCGCGCGGCCGATGATCGCGGGTAGGTCGAGCCCGGCCGGCAACGTGCCGAAGGCGTGCCCCCAGTCCCCGGCAAGGCGCGACGCGCAGAACGCATCAGCGACCTCGGCCGGCGCGTGCCGCACGAGCAACGATCCCTGCAGCAGCAGCGCAAGTCGCTCGACGAGGCGTCGGGCAACGGACTCTTCCACCTGCCCGAGCAGTGCCTGGACCCCGACCGTGGCAGCGGCGATGCGGGGGTCGTCGGCGAGGGCCACCTCGGCGAAGAACGCCTCGACGCACTCCGGTTCGCGCCCCATCGCGCGCAGCACGTCGAGGGCATTGACGTTGCCCGAGCCTTCCCAGATGGAGTTCAGCGGCGCTTCGCGATAGAGCCGCGGCAGGCCGGACTCCTCGACATACCCATTGCCGCCCAGGCACTCCAGTGCTTCGGCGACGACGTTCGGGGTGCGTTTGGTGACCCAGTACTTCCCCACTGCCACCGCCAGCCGTTTGAAGGCCTGCTCCTGCTGGTCACCGCGCTGAGCCCGGTCAACCGCTCCGGCGAGGCGCAGCATCAGGGTGGTGGCCGCCTCGGACTCGACGGCCAGGTCGGCCAGCACGTTCTGCATCAGCGGCTTGGCCAGCAACGGTCCGCCGAAGGCGTGTCGGTGGGCTGCGTGGTGGATCGCCTGCACGGTGGCTGCGCGCATCAGCGACGACGAACCGATGACGCAGTCGAGCCGCGTCATCGACACCATCTCAAGGATCGTCCGGATCCCCCGGCCCTGCTCTCCGACCAGCTCGGCGAAGGTGCTGTCGAACTCCGGCTCCGCCGACGCGTTGGACCGGTTGCCGAGTTTGTTCTTCAGCCGCTGGATGCGGAAGGTGTTGCGCCTGCCGTCCGGCAGGACCCGCGGCACCAGGAAGCACGACAGCCCGGCGGGGGCCTGCGCGAGCACCAGGAACAGGTCGCACATCGGTGCGCTGGTGAACCACTTGTGACCCCGTAGCCGCCACGTCCCGTCGCCGGCCGGGGTGGCTGTCGTCGTGTTGGCACGAACATCCGAGCCACCCTGCTTCTCGGTCATCCCCATGCCCGCCAGCAACCCCTGTTTGCCCAGCGGCGCCCGCAAGCCGGGGTCGTAGACCCGCGACGTCAGCAACGGCTCGTACCCCGCGGCGAGGGCCGGTGTCGATCGCAGCGCCGGCACCACCGCGTAGGTCATCGAGATCGGGCAGCCGTGGCCGCCCTCGACCTGGCCCCAGGTGTAAAAGCTCGCGGCCCGGGCAACATGCGCTCCGGGCCGGGGGTCGGCCCAGGGCGTCCCGGCCAGCCCCTCGCTGACCGCGGCATCCATCAACTGGTGCCACGACGGGTGGAAGTCGACCTCGTCGATGCGGTGCCCGGCGCGGTCGTGCGTGCGCAGCACCGGCTCGTGCTCGTTGGCCTCGACGGCCCACCGCTGCGCCTGTTCGGAGCCTGCGTGGCGACCCAACCGGTGCAGGTCGTCCGCGTGCCAGCCAGCACCCTCGCGGACCAGACCCGCGAGCAGGGCCGCCTCCTGGGCGACGTCGTGTCCCACCAGCGCCGGCACCTGGTTGGTCACCTCGTGGGTACCGAGGACGTCGTACGCCGGGTCGAGCAGTGTCATGCCGCCATCATGGTGCAGCCTGCCCGGCTGACCGCTCTCACCCGCCGCGACATCCGGCTGCTCGTCAGCTGCCTGGTGCTGGCCGGCGCCGCAGGCGACCTCGATCTGCGGCCCGTCGGCACGGTGCTGCCCTTCGCGGTGACAGCCCTAGCGCTGGCTGCGTTCGCCATCCTGGCCGGCCGCTGCGTCGACGCGCTCGGCGACCGGCTCGGCGCCGGCGCCACCGGGGTCGTCCAGTCGGCCTGGGCAACCTGCCCGAGCTGATCGTCTGCATCTCCGCTCTCCGCGCGGGGCGCTGTTGCTGCCGGCCCTCACGTCGGCGTTGCACATTCCGGCCCGCGGACACGAGTTGACCCTGAGTCGGGTGACGGCCGTTGCGTTGCTCATCGTCTTCGGGCTTCCGCTGCCGGCCGCTCTGTCACGGCAGAGCGCATCGGCCCCGCAGGACCAGGACGATTCGGCCGGCAGCGTGCGGGAGGCCCTCGCCGGCCTCGTGATCGTCGCCATCGCCGGCAACGCGGTCGAGAACGTCGTCGGCATCCGACTCCACTGCTCATCGTCGTGCTGGTGATCGCGGTCCTCGTCACCGTGCTCGTGACGT
>JAYTOZ010000463.1:0-1726 GCA_043747515.1 Frankiales bacterium
CGCATGGCACTGGAACTTGCGAGCATCACCGGCACGCGGGGCACCATCGTCACCGCTGCCGGCCCGAAGATGCGGGAGGTACTGCACGAGCTCGCCCTGCCGTCGTTCCGGCGTTACGCCGAGCGCTGGGACTGGGCGGTCCACGCGGCCGACCTGGCGAGCGACGGTGCCTGCGCCGATCCGGGAGCGCAGCGAGCCAAGTGGGCCAAAGTCGGCTTGCTGCGAGAGGCGCTGCGCAGCTCACCACAGGTGCTGTGGCTCGACGCCGACGTGCTGCTGACCCGCGACGACGAGGACGTCGCGATGCACCTGCACCCCACGGCGTTCCAAGCCCTGGCGCTGGAGCACGTCCCGCACGAGCACCGCGTCAATCCCAACACCGGCGTCTGGTTGCTGCGCTCGTGCGCGCGGGCCTTCGCCTTCCTCGACGCGGTGGAACGGGCCGGCCCCCAGCCCGGTCCGTGGGCGGATCAGGGGGCGGTTCTCGCCGCGCTCGGCTGGGACCGCGGCGACGAGCGCTACCACTGGGCGCGCCCCGGGGCTGGTGGTGCGTTCCTCGACGGCACGAGCTGGCTGCCACCAGGCTGGAACCAGCCCTACCTGGGGGGTCGGGTCGACGGCGACCTGTTCAACAGCTGCGCCCGGTCCTACACCGACCGGCCCGACGTCGCCGATCCGCACGCCCTGCACTTCATGGGGATGACGCCCCCCGCCCGCGCCCGGCACATGCGAGCGGTGCTCGCCGACGGCTGGACGTCGCGCACCGGGCAGGCCGAGCCCGCGGCGTCCTGAGCACCTGCCGCACCACCTGCCGCCGATCACAATCTTCGGTTCGCGGGTGCGGACGCGGGCGACCCGGTCAGCGATGACCGGCTTATCGGCGACGGCGCTCAGGACGCAGGTCGGTCCTGGGTTGCAGGTGGCGCAGGCCCGGTCGGAGCTCGTCAGCCGCTGACCCGGTCGAGGCCTTCAGGCTTCGCCCTTGTGACACGTCCCAGCCTCGCGGGACGGCTCGTCGTCGCCGACCACCTCGCCACCGCACGCGCCCCGCACCGTCACGCTGGGCCGCGACGGCCGGACCGCCTGGGTCACCAGTCAGGGCGGCGACACCGTTTCGGTCGTCGCTGTCAGCGGCCCGGCTCCCGTGGTCACCGGGAACACCCGCGTGGGGACCCACCCCGTGGCGGCCGTCTGGGCCGCCGGGCCGACCGGCGCTACGTCGACGATGCCGAGAGCGACGAGATCAGTGTCCTGGACGCTAGGACCTCACGGCTCGTCGACATCTGGAGTCTCGCGCAACACGGAGGAGCCCAGGTCGGTGTCAACCCGAGCGACCTCGCCCTGTCCCGAGACCGGGCAACGCTCGACGACTCTGTCGCCAGCGGCGACCTGCCGACGGTGGAGCTGGTACGGCTGCCGAACGACCACACCGCAGGGACGCGCCCGGGGTCGCCGACACCACGTGCCGACGTCGCGGACAACGACCTTGCGCTGGGCCGCCTCGTCGACGCGCTCACCCAATCCGCGTCGGGCAAGGACACCGCCATCGTGGTGACCGAGGACGACGCCCGCAACGGGCCCGACCACGTCGACGCGCACCGCACGCTGGCGCAGGTCATCAGTCCCCACACCAGGACCGGCGCGGTCGACTCGACGCCGTACCCGACCGCCTCGATGCTGCGCACCATCGAAGACCTCGTCGGGATCGGCCCGCTCACCCGGTTCG
>JAYTOZ010000464.1:0-22711 GCA_043747515.1 Frankiales bacterium
GCATCGCGGTCAACGAGCAACTCGATCACGCCCCGCGGGCGCCCAGGGACGTGTTCGACGCGCACGTCCTCGACGTTGACCCCGGCACCGGCCGCTGCGACCAGGAGGCCGGCCAACTGGCCGGGCTGATCGGGGACGGCGACGGGCACGCGGGCGAAGCGCGCCTCGAGCACCCCCCGTTTGATCGGGATCAGGGCGCGGCCGGCTTGACCGCGCTCGAGGGCGGCCCGGAGCACCGTGAGCGCCTCGGTGCGGGAAGTCACCGCGGCCGGCCCCGCCAGCTCGTCGAGGGCGCCCGCCACTGCCATCAGCTGGCCCGCCAGGTCGTGCAGGAGTGGCGCGACATCAGCCGCATTGGCCGACAACAGATCGACCCAGAGCTCAGGACTGCTCGCCGCGATGCGGGTGGTGTCGGCGAGCCCAGGTCCGGCCAGCGCGGCAGCGGAGGCCCCAGCCCCGAGCAACGCACCGGCGAGCACGCTCGCGGTGACCTGTGGCAGATGGCTGACGAGTGCGACTGCCGCGTCGTGCGCCGTGCTCGTCATCTCGACCGGGACGCCCCCGCAGGCCGTCACCAGTCTCCGCACAGCCTGCCGTGCAGCAGGCTGACTCGCCGCTGACGGGCAGAGCACCCACGGACGGCCGGCGAACAGGCCGGCGTCGGCGGCAGCCGGCCCGGACCGCTCGTTGCCGCTCATGGGGTGGCTACCCACGAGCGACCAGGCTTGCCCCATTTTCTCGACCTCAGCCTGAACTCCAGCCTGTACGGAGGAGACGTGCGTGTAGGTCACCCCGAGGTTGCGGCGTTGGGCATCCACCAGGACGGCCGCGATCGCGAACGTCGGCGCAGCGACCAGCACGATGGCGGCAGGCTCCCGCCCGTCCCAGCGTCGCCCGGCCCCCCGATCCCTGGCCAGATCGACCCGGGCGGGGTCACGGTCGGTGATCATCACATCCCACCCGCCAGCATCGCGCAGTGCGAGCCCGATCGACGTGCCGATGAGCCCGCTGCCGATGATCAGCAGGTCGCTCATGGCGCGACCGACAAGGGCTCACTGCACATGACGAGCCGCCCCCGCGGATGCGCGGTGCAAGCCGGCACGCACCCAGCTCGGCGACGCCGTCACTGCGGCAGATCGGTGCGCAGCGCGGCAGCGCCCCGCAGGTAGACATGCCGGAGGTCGGCCCTGGTAAGGGACGTCTCCACGTGCGCCAGCAACCGCAGCACGCGGGGCATCGCGCCGGGCACGTCGATCTCGGTCGTGCACAGCAGCGGCACGTCGGTGATCCCCATCTTGCGTGCGGCGTATGCAGGGAACTCCGAACGCAGGTCCGGGGTCGCCGTGAAGATCACGCTGATCAGGTCGTCCGGCTCGAGGTGGTTGCGCTCGAGCACGGCCGTGAGCAGCTCCGTCGTCGCGTCGAGCACTTCGGTCCGGTCGTCGCGGTCGACCTGGGTGGCTCCGCGCACCGCGCGTACAGACATGTTCACCTCATTGTGGAGGACACCAGCCTATCCAGCGGCGTCCTGACGACGGCTCACAGCAGGCCCGCGCCGACCACGCAACCGGGCGATCTTGACGATCTGGTCGGCTCACCCGACGGGCCGACGACCGGATCGTCAAGGTCGGCCGGGGCGTGGGGTCACAGACCGACCAGCGCGTAGAGCGCGCCGACCTCGTCGCGGGTCAGCGGACGCAGGCGGCCGGGCTTCTGGGCACCGAGCCGGACGGGGCCGATGGCGGTACGCACCAGATGCTGCACCGGGTGGCCGACCTCAGCCATGGCCCGGCGTACGACGTGCTTGCGGCCCTCGTGCAGGACCACCTCGACCAGCACCTTGTTGGCGGCGCTGTCAATCAGCTTGAAGCTGTCCACGGTGACCGGCCCGTCGTCGAGCAGGACGCCGGCCCGGAGCCGCTTGCCCACATCGCGGTGCACCGGCCCGATGATCTCGGCGAGGTAGGTCTTGGGTACCTCGAACGACGGGTGGGACAGCCGGTGGGCCAGCTCGCCGTCGTTGGTGAGCAGCAGGAGGCCCTCGGTGTCCGCGTCGAGACGGCCGACGTGGAACAGCCGCTCCTTGCGATCCGACACGAGGTCACCCACGCTCGGGCGACCCTCGGGGTCCGACATGGACGACACCATGCCCTTCGGTTTGTTCAGCGCCAGGTAGACCTGTGTGCTGGAGGTCGTCACCCGCATGCCGTCGACCCGGACCACCGCGGTCTCCGGGTCGACCCGACGCCCCTGCTCGGTGATGAGCTGGCCGTCGACCGACACCCGGCCGGCGTCGATGAGCTGTTCACAGGCCCGTCGGGAGCCGACACCTGCCGCGGCGAGCACCTTCTGCAGACGGATTCCGTCGTCTTGCATGTCACGACCTCAGGTCGAGGATGAGTCCTGGTCGAGCTCGGAGAGCTCAGGAAGCAGCGGGGCCAGTGCCGGCAGCTCGTCGAGCGACCGCAACCCCAGCCGCTCGAGAAGATAGTTGGTCGTGCCGTAGAGGACGGCTCCCGTCTCGGCGTCGTGGCCGGCCTCGGTGAGCAGCCCGCGGCTGATCAGGGTCCGCACGACCCCGTCCACATTGACCCCGCGGACGGCGCTGACCCGCTGCCGGGTCACCGGCTGGCGGTAGGCGACCACAGCCAGCGTCTCGAGCGCCGCCTGCGTCAGGCGGGCCTGCTGACCGTCGAGCACGAACCGTTCGACGTACGCCGCGCAGTCCTCGCGGGTGGACAGGCGCCACCCACCTGCGACCTCACGCAACCCGAAGCCGCGCTGCTGCTCGGCGTACTCCTGGACCAGCGCCAGAAGGACGCCGAGCACCTCCTCGGGCGAGCACTCCGCCACCTGGGCAAGCGTGGCAGCCGGCACCGGCTCGTCGGTGACCAGCAGCACCGCTTCGACGATGGCCCGCAGGGGCGGGGGTGGTCCGCTGGGCCGCACGGCGCCGACCCCGACACCGACACCGAGACCGAGACCGACGATCTCGACGGCTTCGGCGGCCGGGTCGTGCGATGTCGGTTGGGCGTCGGGTTGGGTCACGGCTGCGACTCCTGTTGGTCGGGGGCGGTCTCGACAGCCGGCTGCGGCCCGTCGTCGAACTGCCCGGGTCGGGCGGCGTCGGCGGTGGTTGGGCCCGCCTCCTCCTCGACGTCCCATTCGGCGCCGGCGACCTGCCCAGGTGGCATCGCCGGTGTGGACGCGGACCCGGACCCGCCGGCCTCCTCGGGCTGGTTCGGCGGCCCGGTCCAGCGCACCCGCAACTCCCCAAGCGCCTCTGCCTGATCGAAGCAAACCAGTCCCTCCCGGTAGAGCTCGAGCAGCCCGAGGAAGCGGGCCACGACCTCGAGCGTGCTGGCGCAATCGGCGGTGAGGCCCCGGAACGAGCCCGATCCGGCCCGTCGTAGGCGCTCGTGCATCACGGCCGTCTGCTCACGCACGCTGACCGTGCCGCCGTGTGCGTGGTCGACCGCGACCTGCTGCGCCGGTCGGGGCCGCAGGACCTTGGCAGCCAGGGCGGCGAACTCCTGGGGGCCGAGGCCGAGCAGGACCTCGGGGAGCAAGCCGGCGAAGCGAGGCTCGAGGGACACCCGGCGCGGGTAGCGGCGCGACTCGGCACCCAGCAGGTCCGCCACGTGGGCCGCGGCCTGCTTGTACGCGCGGTATTGCAGCAACCGGGCGAACAGCAGGTCACGGGCCTCGAGCAGGGCGAGATCCTCCTCGTCCTCGACGTCCGCCCCCGGCAGGAGTCGAGCCGCCTTCAGATCGAGCAGGGTGGCGCCGACGACCAGGAACTCGGTGGCCTGCCCGAGGTCCCAGGCTGCGCCCAACGCGCGCAGGTGACCGATGAAGTCGTCGGTCACCTTGGACAGGGCCACCTCGGTGACATCAAGCTGGTGCTTGCTGATCAGGGCCAGAAGCAGGTCGAACGGACCTTCGAAGACGTCGAGCTGCACGACGAAGGCATCCGGCGACCGGTGTGCCGCTGTCGCCGACGTGGCGGGGGGGACCACCGCCGCAACGGCCTCAGCCACCGGTCACAAGGCGAACGACCGGAGCCAGCACGGTGTCGAGGAGCTGCGGGAGGAGCGGCTGCGGTCCGCCGAGCGGGATCAGCAGCAGGGCGAGCAGGACCCCGACACCGATGTTCTGCTCGACCAGCCGGAACGCCGCCCGCTGCCAGCCATGGGTGGTCGGGGCCAGCGCGAACAGCAGACGACCGCCGTCGAGCGGCGGGAGTGGCACCAGGCTCAGCGCGCCCAGGTAGAGCTGCGACAGACCCACGAGCAGCAGAACCAGCTCGATCGGGTGGCCGTCCGTACTGGTGCCCCGCTGGAGCAACAGCGCCGGGGCACTGATCCCCACCGGGCCGTATGCGAAGCGGAACGCGACGAGCAATCCCACCCCCAGCACGAGATTCACCGCCGGCCCGAGCAGGGCCACGGTGACGACCTGCAGACGTCGTCGACGGTCGGGATAGGTGACCGGGAGGGGCCAGCCGAGACCGGCAATGGCTGCCGCGACCGCGCCGAAAGGGTCGATGTGTCGTCGAGGGTCAGGCGTCGTCCTACGCTCGAGCCTGATCCGCGCATCCCCGAACCGGCTGGCTGTGAGGGCCTGCACCCAGCCGTGCAAGGTCACACCTGCCACGAATGAAGCCAGCAGGACGACGAAGGCCAACGGATGGGCGAGCGCGTAGAGCACGTCAGTGCCCGCGCAGGCGCCGCACGAGGATGCTCTGGTCGCCCCTGGCCTCGAAGTCGGCGATCACCACCGCGAGCGCCTCGCGGACGAGCCGGCCCCGGTCGACAGCCAGGCCGTGATCGCCGCGCAGGGCCAGCCGGGCATGCTCGAGATCCATCAACTCCGCCGCCGAGACGTACACGGTGATCTTCTCGTCGTGGCGCTCGCGGCCACTCGGGCGTCGCTCGCCAGCGCCGCGCGGGCGGGGTCGGACCGCGATCTGGCGGACCCCTGCGCTGACGAACGTCAGCCCGTCGTCAGCCGATTCCAGAGCTGGCAGCGGGGGTGGCGTGCCGGCGAGCAGCGCGGGCGCTCCAGCGTGACCGACCACGTCGGCGCCGACCGGATCGAGCCCGCCCATCGCCCCCTCCCCCGTCGCCCGAAACAGCTCATCGGCGCCGGGCAGCGTGCTGCGCCGACTCATCGGGCGAGCACCTCGATGGCAAGATCGCGGTAGGCCTGGGCACCGGCCGACGTCGGCGCATAGGACGTGATCGGCTCGCCGGCGACCGTCGTCTCGGGGAACCGAACGGTGCGGTTGATCACGGTGTGAAAGACCCGGTCACCGAACGCCTCGACCACCCGCGCGAGCACTTCACGACCATGCAGCGTGCGGGCGTCGTACATCGTCGCCAAGATTCCTTCAAGCTCGAGTTGAGGGTTGAGTCGCTCTCGGACCTTGTCGATTGTCTGGATCAGCAGGGCTACTCCCCGGAGCGCGAAGAACTCGCATTCGAGCGGGACGATGACCCCGTGCGCGGCGGTGAGCGCGTTGACGGTCAACAGCCCGAGCGAGGGCTGGCAGTCGATCAGCACGATGTCGTAGTCCTCGAGCACTGGGCCAAGGATCCGCAGGAGCGACTGCTCGCGCGCCACCTCGTTGACCAATTGCACCTCGGCTGCCGACAGATCGATGTTGCTGGGCAGCAGGTCCATGCCGGGCACCCCGGTCCGGAGCAAGACGTCGTCGACGACGACGTTGCGCTCCATCAGCAGGTTGTAGATCGTCCGGTCCAATTGGAGCGGATTGACGCCGAGCCCGACCGACAGCGCCCCCTGCGGATCGAAGTCGACCAGCAGCACCCGTCGACCCTGTTCGGCGAGCGCCGCCCCGAGGTTGATCGTGGAGGTGGTCTTGCCGACCCCGCCCTTCTGGTTGCACATCGCCAGGATGCGGGCGGGCCCGTGTCGGTCGAGGGCGACCGGCGCGGCGAACACCGGTCGCGGTCGGCCGGTGGGTCCGACCCCGTCGGCGTCCCCCATTGCCAGTGAGCTGGGGATGACGATGGTGTGGGAGCCAACCAACGCGTCGTCTGTCGACATACTCACAAGTCAACGTGCCTTCCTGGCAAGAGAGCGCTGATGTGACTTCTCGTCGTACGTCCTTACCGACGAGCGGGGGGACTGTACGTCGCGGCGCAGTCCTCGGACAACGTCGCGGGCGATCTTGGGGCTCGCCCGCAGCCGAACGGCGCGGACGCGCTCGAGCTCCTGGTTCCAGCACGTGTCCGCGTGTGCGCACAGCGAAACACGGTGGTGGCACTGGCTGATCGCGCGGCCCCGAGACCACTTGTGGCATGACGAACAACCAGCTCGACCGCATGACCGACCCAGGCCTGACTGCACGACAGGACCGTCGATCACCGCAGCGCCGGGGTGGCTGGTCCCGAAAACGGGCCGCCAACTCCTCGAGCCATGACGCCCACTCCTCCCGTGCGCTGCCGCGTGCAGGGCGGGCTCTCGCAACGGCCGGCAGTCGGCACTTCTCGCTGCATCCCGACGCTGGCGCGGGTGCCGCCCCCGGCTCAGTTGCCGGCGCGCCTTATGGTGAGGTGCATGTCCGCTGCACACCTGTGCAGCGCGTCGTACGGATCGGTTCCTGGACTGCCAGCGGCCCGCACGTGGGCCGGTCGGTTGTCGTCGCGGTGGCTGCGCCGGGTGATCGCTGCTCGGCACGCCTGATGGAGACCAGCGACGGTCCGGGCGTCGGTTCGTCGCGTCGACTCGCTACCAGCCATGAGCATCGACGGGCGCCAGCGCAAGGGCGGTCGCCGACCTGAGCAGGTCGCTCCGACCGGCCACCCGTCCCGGCGCGGTGCAGGTGGTCAGCTCAGAACGCCAGAGGAGAGCTACGTGCCGCCACGCGACAGGCGTCCGCCGCGACCTGCCGGGCCCACGCCCCGCCCGCCGAGCCGGGCCCACGCACGCGACGAGCGGGGCGTTGTCCCGGTCTTGACGAACGCTGCGCGCACCGTCGAACAGGCGGTGCAGCGTGGCAGGGTCACGCCGGCGACCCGCAGCACGTTCCAAGCCGTCGCGTTACTGATGCGCGAGGAGCGCACCCGGATTCAATCCGATGATGTGAGCCAGGCGCGGCGCGCTGAGCAGCTGAAGCGCTTGGACGGCGTCGCGCTGACCCTCGCACGAACTGCGGCGCGCGACGCGTCCCTGCTCGCCTTGCTCACCGACGATGCCAAGGTCCGCCACGAGACCACCGCCATCCTGCGAGACCTGCGGCTCGCCGCCGGCCTCCAGCCGCCGCCCAGGACGGCCGACACCGCTGCCGACGTGCCCGCCCAGCCGAACAGCGAGCGCCAGGTCGTCCCGCAGTCCGTGGTCTCGAGGCGGTTGGCCAACCCCTTCCTCGAGCCAGACTTCTCCGCCGCACCGCCGCCGCTTCGGCCGGGACTGCTGGCGAGCTGGGAGTTGCTCAAGCCGCTGCTGCGGTCGTTCGAGAACTCCTCCGACGGCGCCACGTCGTGCATGAGCCTTCCCGAGCCGGGCTCACTGGACGCCCCTGCCGGCCGTCGGTTGATGCCGCACCAGGCCAAGGTGGTAGCCGCAGCCGCCGCGGGTCACCGGACGTTCCTGCTGGCCGACGAGCCGGGCTTGGGCAAGACCGCCCAGGCGCTGCTCGCCGCCGAGGTTGCGGCCGCCTACCCGCTGCTTGTCGTCGTACCGAATGTCGTCAAGACAAACTGGGCGCGGGAGGTCGGCCTGTGGACCCCCACCCGGTCATCGACCGTCGTCCACGGCGACGGTGACAGCCTGGACGCGTTCTCCGACATCGTGGTGGTCAATTACGAGGTACTCGACCGGCATGTCGGCTGGTTTGCCACCTTCGGGTTCCGCGGGATGGTCCTCGACGAGGCACATTTCATCAAGAACAAAGGTTCCCAACGCTCCCGCCACGTGCTGGCGCTGTCCGAGCGGATCCGATCGCGTACCGTGCGACCACTGTTGATGGCGCTGACGGGCACGCCCCTGATCAACGACATCGAGGACTTCCTGGCAATCTGGCAGTTCCTGGGGTGGATCGACGAAACCGATCCTGGTCCCGATCTGATCGCGGCCCTGGAGCGAACCGGGCTGACGCCGGCGGACCCGGGCTTCTCCCCAGCGGCCCGGGCAGCCGTCATCGACCTCGGCATCGTCCGGCGCCGCAAGGTCGACGTCGCCGCCGAGATCCCGGCCCGCCGGATCGCAGACCTGCCGGTCGAGCTGGACGGAGCCCAGGGGCGCTCGATCCGTGAGGCCGAGCGGGCGCTGGCCCGCCGCCTGGTCAAGCGCTATCAGAACGCTCTCGAGGCCCGTGCGGCCGGTGCCGTTGTCGAAGGCGTCGACCACGACCTCATCCGCCGCGTCGCGACCTGGGAGCGGCAGGACACCAACGAGCAGCACGGTGGCGAAAACGTCTTCAGCATGATGCGGCGCATTGGTCAGGCAAAAGCCGTCCTCGCCGCCGACTACGCCGCCCAGCTCGCGCGAAACGTCGGGAAGGTCGTCTTTTTTGCCAAGCACGTCGACGTCATGGACGCGGCCGAGCAGACGTTCGCGCAGCGCGGGATCGGCTTCTGCTCGATCCGCGGGGACCAGACGCCCCGCGCCCGGCAGCACAGCATCGATGCGTTCCTCAACGACCCGGACATCGCGGTCGCGGTCTGCTCGCTGACCGCCGCAGGTGTCGGCCTCAACCTGCAGATCGCGTCGAACGTCGTGCTCGCCGAACTGTCCTGGACCGACGCCGAGCAGACGCAGGCCATCGACCGCGTCCACCGGATCGGTCAGGACCAGCCGGTCACCGCCTGGCGCATCATCGCCGCCCAAACCATCGACGCCCGTATCGCCGAGCTGATCGACGACAAAGCCGGCCTGGCGGCGCGTGCGCTGGACGGCTCCGACGAGACGGCGCCCTCGTCGGTCGACGTCCAGCTCGAAGCCCTCGTCACCCTGTTGACCGACGCGTTGACCGGCGTCGTCGATGAGTCCGG
Source organism: Frankiales bacterium (assembly GCA_043747515.1). Taxonomy (GTDB): domain Bacteria; phylum Actinomycetota; class Actinomycetes; order Mycobacteriales; family SCTD01; genus JAYSQK01. The sequence continues at coordinate 9,021 of JAYTOZ010000464.1, forward strand.
CTAGGCCAGCCTCAGGGAGCCGCCGACGCGGACTGTCGAGGTGGGAAACGGACGGTGGAGAACCCGAGTCCGCCCGCGTCACGGCAGGGCGTCCGGCTCCGACGCGGACGTCCGGTTCAGGGTAGGAAGCGAGTAGACGCCGCTCTTGACCCGATCCGCGCAACGTGCATGCAATGGCCACCGCGAGGGCGTCGGCCGGCCGGGTTGCGACCCCGCGCAAGGAGGTCGTCATGCGAACAGGGCGTCGATCCGCCATCGGTGCGGCAGCGATTGCGTTGACTCTCGGGGCTGCCAGCGGGGTCATCGCCGGGACCCAATCCAGCGACGAGGCGGCGCTGCGACCAACCCGACAACCGGCTGATCGGGGTGTCGAGCGCAGGGTGAGCGAGCTGCTCGACCGGATGACGCTGAACGAGAAACTCCAGCAGCTGCAGCTGTTGTCTGACGGTCAGATCACTGACGCCGAAGCCCGTCAGGGCGTGGGCTCGGTGTTCAGCCTGGTTGATCCGCAGAAGATCAACCACCTGCAGCACGTCGCGGTGGAGCAGTCGCGGCTGGGCATCCCGATGCTGTTCGCCTACGACACGATCCATGGCTTCCGGACGATCTTCCCGATCCCGCTGGGTACGGCAAGTAGCTTCGATCCGAGCCTTGCCTTCCAGGACCACGCTTTCGGCGCCCGGGAGTCAGCAGCGACCGGCCTGAAGCAAATCTACAGCCCGATGGTCGACGTCTCCCACGAGCCACGCTGGGGCCGGATCTCCGAGGCCGGCGGCGAGGACCCCTATCTGAACTCGGTGTTCGCCGCAGCCCGGGTGAAAGGCGCGCAGGGCGGTGACTACAGCAGGCCCGACAAGGTGGTCACCAGCGTCAAGCACTACGCGGCGTACGGCCAGCCCGAAGGCGGGCGCGACTACAACACGACCGACATCTCCGAGCAGCGACTGCGCAATCTCTACCTGCCGCCGTTCAAGGCAGCGATCGATGCCGGGGCGGACACCGCGATGTGTTCTTTCAACGCCATCAACGGCGTCGGCGGATGTGGTAACCATGCCCTCGAAACGGATATCCTGAAAAAGGAGTGGGGCTTCGACGGTTTCATCGAAAGTGACTACACGGCAGTGGCCGAATTACGCGCCTGCCCGCCGAGCAAGCCGGCCTCGGGCCCGTGCGGTCACGGCACCGCTGCAGACGGCCCCGACGCGGCAGCGCTTGCCCTGAACTCCGGTACCGACTCAGAGATGGTCAGCACGCTGCTGCGTGACAACGGCAAACAACTGGTTTCCCACGGTCGCATCTCGATGGCCCGCATCGACGATGCGGTGCGCCGGATCCTCCGGGTCAAGTTCCGGGCCGGGCTGTTCGAGCATCCGTACGTCGACCCGACCAAGGCTGCCTCGGCGCAGTTGCTGCCGGATGCGGTGACAGCTGCCCGGAAGGCGGCGGGCCGCTCGATGGTGCTGCTGAAAAACGACGGGGGCGCGCTACCGCTCGATCCGGCCAAGTCGATCGCGGTCATCGGCCCACTCGGGAACAACAAGCACGACATGCTCGGTCCATGGTGGGGTCAAGGGCGCGACGAAGATGCCGTGACAGTCTTCGAGGGAATCAAGGCGCAGCACCCGAACACCACCTTTACCCAGGGCTGCGCGATTGCCGACAAGGAGCCGCCGAACAACACCCCCGCCGACGAATGCGGTTCGGACGCCGGCTTCGCGGACGCAGTGGCTGCGGCGCAGTCCGCCGATCAGGTGGTCCTCGCGCTCGGCGAGTCCCGCGGGCAAAGCGGCGAGGCCGCGTCGCGCAGCGAGATCGACCTGCCCGGGAAACAGGAAGAGCTGATCGCGCAGATCAAGGCGACCGGCAAGCCCTTCGTGGTGGTGCTGTTCAACGGCCGTCCGTTGACGCTCGACGGTGTCGTGGGCCCGTCACCGGCGATTCTGGAGGCGTGGTTCCCGGGCGTGCAGGCCGGCAACGCAGTCGCCGATGTGCTGTTCGGCAAGGTCAACCCCGGTGGCAAGCTGCCCGTCTCGTTCCCGCGCCGGGTCGGCCAGGTCCCGATCTACTACAACCACGAGCCCACCGGGCGGCCGTGCGACGTCACCTCGAAGTACAACTCGCGCTACCGCGACCTTGCGAGTTGCGACCCGCAATACGTCTTCGGCTACGGACTGAGCTACACCACATTCGACATCGCCAACCTCCGTCTCGGGGCGCAACAGGTGTCGAAGAATGGGACAGTCACTGCGGCAGTCGATGTGACCAACACCGGTGTCCGCCAGGGCGATGAGGTCGTGCAGCTCTACATTCACGATCCGGTCGCGAGCATTTCCCAGCCGGTCCGTCGGCTGCGTGGTTTTCAGCGCGTGACGCTGGCGGCCGGCCAAAAGACCACCGTCAGCTTCACGCTCGATCGCAACGACTTCGGCTTCTATGACAATAACGGCCACTTCGTCGTCGAGCCGGGCCTGATCGATGTCTACATGGGCGACAGCTCGAGCGCTACGTTGAAGCAGTCGTTCACGGTGCGGTAGGTCCGCTGCCGCTGTAGTTTCCTGCGCCGCAAGCGGTCGGTTCCGGCGGCACTGCCGGCACTGGCGGCACTGGCGGCACTGGCGGCACTGGTGGCATTGCCGACGGCAACGGACGGTCCCGTCGTCGCGATGCCCGCGACCCGGTGGCCCGGGCCACCGGGTCGCCATCCGGTGCTCCACGGAAGGTTGGGCACCTCCAGCAAGATCGCAGCGGTGCCCGAGCTTCCGTGGATCACCCGGGGGAGGACCGACTGGGGCGGTTCGGCAGGTGGGGTAGGCCAGGTCGCGCCCGCGTGTCGGTGCGAGGGTGCCACGGCTCCTCGGCTCGTCGAGGGGCTCCCGGTGCGCCTTGCCTGTGCACGGGTCTGGCGACTCCGGCTCGAGGTGCACACCGACAGGCGTGTTCGAGATGGGATGGCATGTCTCAGATGCCGTGCAACGTGGTCCGTTGACGGTGGATGCGAGTGGCCCAGCCACCGACAACGCCCACGACAGCGGGAACCCGCAATGAGTCACCGACCGAGCCCGGCTGCAGGACCGACCCGCCGCAGGATCTTGCAGGTAGGCATGACGGGTCTGGGCGCGGCCGCACTGACCGGCTTGGGCAACTCGATCACGACCCGACCCACCGCCGCCGCCGCCGCCGAATCGCGGTATACGCCGTGGGGCTCCGGTTGCCCGGTGGGGGCAACGCCTCCACCCCGTCGGCGACTTCGGCCGGATGTCCGACCGGCCTGGCTTTGCTACCGACAGTCCGCAACTGCGTCAGCTGCTGCTCACCATCGGCGAGCCCGGTGGCCTGCTCGACGCGCGCGACGATCTGTTCGGTCCGCACGGCGACCCCGTGACGTTGATCAGTGACCCGGCCTCAAAGGGGTTGCTCGAAACAATCCGCACGACACCGCCGGCATGACCTTCTTCAGTCAGTTCATCGACCATGATCTGAGCTTCGATGTGACCTCCAGGCTCGGCGTCGCCACCGACCCAACACCCCACCGAACGCACGGTCGGCCCGCTTTGACTTGGATTCGGTCTACGGCGGGGGCCCGGTGACCCAGCCGGAGTTGTACGACCCGAAAATGGCTGCGCAAACTTCTCGTCGAGTGGGCGGCCAGTCCGAGGACGTACCGCGCCGGGCCAGGCCGACCACTGCGCGGCGGCGACCCGCGCCACGACAGCAACCTCATCGTCAGCGGCCGGCACGCTGGGTTCGGACTCTTCCGCAACCACGCCGTGGACACCGTCGCGACCACAGCTGCCGAGCCTGCAGACACCTTCGAGCTCGCGCGGCTTGACGACCTGGCATCACCAGTGGTTGATGGTCAACCGGATCCTGCCCAATTGCGTCGGACAGTCCATCGTCCACGATGTCCTGCGGCATGGGCCTTGGCAGTACCGGGCGGACCACAACCCGTACATCCCCGTCACATTCTCAGGTGCCGCCTACCGGTTCGGGCACAGCATGGTCCGGCCGTCGTATCGAGCGAATCTCGCCGGCGACAACGGCCACCCCTTCATCGGCCTCATCTTCCACTCCCGCGTGCAGGTGCCGGACGGCCAGCAGCCACAGTCAGACGCGGGTGATCTCGGTGCTGGCTTTCGAGCGCGCCGCCGGTTCGTCGGCTGGCAGACAGTCGACTTCGGCTGGTGGCCGAGGTGCTGTTCGGACTCCTGCTCGCCGACCCCACGGCCTACCTGACCCGGCAACCCGGCTAGGTCCCGCACCTCGGCGGGCAGGGAACCGCGAATCAGGTCGCCGATTTCCGGCGGTTCGCCGGTGTCGATCCGGTCAGTCGGGGCCAGTCAACACACCCGTGCGCCATCAGTGAATCGTGCCGGCCGGCTCGGGATCCGGCCGCGGATGATGGCCCGCGCGGGGATGCGCCCCGGCGTAGACCTCGCGCAACCGGTCCACCGTCACCAGTGTGTAGAGCTGCGTTGTCGTCACCGAGGCGTGACCGAGCAGCTCCTGGACCACCCGGACATCGGCGCCACCGTCGAGCAGGTGCGTCGCGAAGGAGTGCCGCAGCGTGTGCGGGGACACCGACACGCCGAGCTCAGCCCGCACCGCTGCGGCCTGCAGGATCGTCCAGGCGCTCTGCCGGGACAGCACTCCCCCGCGCGCGTTGAGAAACAACGCCGACGTCCCCCGTCCACGGGCGACCAGGCCGGGTCGGCTGCGCACCAGATAGGCCTCGACAGCGCGTGCGGCGTAGGAGCCGACCGGTACGACGCGCTGTTTGCCGCCCTTGCCGTCGAGCCGCACCAGGCCCTCGGCCCGGTCGAGGTCGTCGACGGCCAGGCCGACCGCTTCGGAGATCCGAGCGCCGGTGCCGTAGAGCAACTCGAGCAGGGCCCGGTCACGGACGGCAAGTGGTGTCTCGTCGGCGCCGGAAGCGACGAGCAGCCGCTCCACCTGCTCCACGGTGATGGCCTTGGGCAGCCGCCGGGTCGGGGTGGGTGGCCGGACGTCGCGGGCCGGGTCGTCGGCCGAGAGCCCCTCACGCAAGGCGAACCGGTGCAGACCCCGCACCGCAACCACCGCCCGGCCCGCGGATGTCGCGGACAGCCCGGGGTGGTCCTGGTCGCCCTGACGCAGGCCCACCAGGAAACCCGTGACGTGCGGCTCACCGACCTCGGCCAGGCTCGTGACGCCGACCGCAGCCAGGCTCCCGGCGTACCGCATCAGGTCCCGACGGTAGGACGACAGCGTGTTGGCCGCCAGGCCCCGCTCCACGGCGAGGTGGTCGAGGTAGGCCTGGACGGTGCGTTCGACCCTCAGGCCAGGACCTCAGTCAGGACGGCCACGTCGAGCCCGTGTGCTTCGGCGACCGGGGCGTAGGTGCACACCCCGCCGACGGTGTTGACACCGAAGGCAAGCGCCGGGTCGGCGTCGACCGCAGCCCGGATGCCGAGGTCGGCGATCTCCACAACGTAGGGCAGTGTCACGTTGGTCAGGGCGTAGGTAGAGGTGTGCGGGACCGCACCCGGCATGTTGGCCACGCAGTAGAACAGGCACCCGTTGACCTCAAAGGTCGGGTTGGAATGCGTTGTGGGCCTGGTCGATTCGAAGCAGCCGCCCTGGTCGACGGAGATGTCGACGAGTACGGCCCCCGGCTTCATCCGGGCGACGAGCGCGTCCGTCACGAGCGTTGGCGCTTTGGCGCCGGGCACGAGCACCGCGCCGATGACGAGGTCGGCATCCAGCACCGCCCGCTCGATCTCGAAGGTGTTGCTCGTGACCGTCTGCAGATGACCCTGGTAGATGCGGTCGGCCTCACGCAGTCGCTGCACGTTGCGATCCAGGAGCAGCACCTCGGCCTGCATGCCCAGGGCGATCGCGGCGGCATTCATGCCCGAGACACCCGCGCCCAGTACGACGACCTTCGCGGCGTAGACCCCGGACACCCCGCCCATGAGCACGCCGCGACCGCCGGCGCCGCGCTCCAGGCAGTGCGCACCCACCTGCGGCGCCATCCGCCCAGCCACCTCGGACATCGGCGCGAGCAGCGGCAGGGACCGGTCGGCGAGCTGCACCGTCTCGTACGCCACGGCGGTCGTCCCGGCGCGCAGCAGCGCGTCGGTGCAGGCGCGCGACGCTGCCAGATGCAGATAGGTGAACAGCACCTGGTCGCGGCGCAGCCGGTGATATTCCTGGGCCACCGGTTCCTTGACCTTGAGCAGGAGATCACCGAGCGCCCACACCTCGTCGGCCGATGCGATGATCTTCGCCCCGGCTGCGATGTATTCCTGGTCCGGAATCGAGGAGCCAGCGCCGGCGCCCTGCTCGACGACCACCTCGTGGCCGTGCGCAACAAGCTCCTGCACCCCGGCCGGCGTGATCGCGACCCGGTACTCGTGGTCCTTGACCTCGGTGGGGACGCCGACCCTCATCGGCCGGCCGCCTGTCGCGCCAGCACACCGGGACGTACGACGGGGCTCGCCGCGATGCTCATGGACGCAAGCGTAGGCGCCCTCACCCCGCGTGGCCGCAAGCGCCGGTCGCCTCGTCCCGTTCGACGAGCACCATGCCGAACCGGTGCGCGCTTCCAGGCCGGTAGCACCGGGCGAGCGTGGCGAGCACGGCCTTGGCGGTCGCCCCTCGCCGGGCGGAGGCGTTGGCGTAGGTGATCAACCAGACGACCCGATGGCCGAGCACCCGGGCGGTGGCCTGAGCGGCCGGCAGCACCCCACCACCGAAGTTACCCAGCGCATCCTCGGTCTGGCCGGGCGCGGCGAGCAGGTCGGTCGGTCGCGGCGCGCCGGGGTCCACACGCGCCACGTAGAAGCCGACTGCCGTCCGGATGCCCGTGGGCAGCAACACCGCCCCGTCCTGCGGGTGCGCGCCCTCGAGCACGATGTCGGCTGCTGCCCGCAGATCCTCGTAGCGGAACGGCGCGGCCTGCAGCCTGGCGCTGGTGACCGCCGATCCGGCGAGCAGCGACAGCGCGACTGCCGTGGCCAGCCTCGGACGGCGGCTGCGCACCAGCGCCAGCGCGACCAGCAGGCTGAGCGCCGGCGCGGACTCCACGACGTACCTGTTGAGGTAGAGCGGGTGGACCAGCGACACCAGCAGCAGCAGGGGGCCGGGCACGAGCAGCCACAGGGCGAGCCCCGGTTGGTCGCGCAGCCGGCCGCTGCGCCACGCCACCAGCAGCAGGACCGCGGCGGGCACCGACAGCCAGGCCTTGCCGCCGGCCAAGGCCTGGAACCAGCCGGGCAGACTGAGCAATCCGGGTCTGTGCAGGTAGCTCACCTCCGCGGTCTGCCCGGCGGACAGCAGCAGCAGCGGCGAGGTCAGCAGGACCGTCGCACCCACCGGCAGCAGCCACGGCCGGACCGGTCGGCGGGCCAATCGCAACCCAGCGAGGTGTGCCGGCAGCAGCAGGAGGAAGAACAGGTGGGCGAGCACGCCGACCAGGGCGCAGCCGGTGTAGGTCAGGCGCCGGCGCCGGCCGGGCCGGTCCGGTGCGCCGGCGAGCAGCAGACCGGTGGCGGCTGCGGCGAGCAGCGCGAAGGCGTACGGACGTGCGTCGGTGCCGAACGACAGGACGAACGGGTTGGTGGCGAGCAGGCCCCCACCGATGAGCCCACCGCGCGGCCCGGCCAATCGCCGGCCGAGCCTGGTGGTCAGCGCGACGGCGGCGAGCAGCGCCAACGTCGATGGCAACCGGATGGACCACGCCGAGGTGCCGACCAGCCGGAGCCAGCCGTGCAGCAGCAGGTAGTACGCGGCCAGCGGACCGTCCTGGTGCCCGAGCAACCGCAACAACGCGCTCAGCGGCCGGAGCGCGGCAGACGCGCTGTCCGCCTCATCGGCCCACAGTGGGCTCCGCTGCAGGAACGGCAGGGTCAGCGAGGCGGCCAAGGCGACAGGCACGAGCCCGCCGTATCGGTCCGCCGCCAAGCGCCCGACTGCCCGCAGCCGTCCGGACCTGGGCTGCGATGGGCGGGCAACCGCTGCCAGGGCGTACGTCGACGGCGCGGGCGTCATCGTCACGTCGTCGCCCCGGGTGGTCGGTCACGGCAGCAGTGCTGGTTCACGGCACCTCCTGTGGCGCAGGGTGCCTTTGCGAACCTGATCCCTACCTGAACATGGCCTCAGCCGACGACGCGCACCGAGCCGGCGTAGGTGCTCTGGTAGTAGCCGGCCAGTGAGCTGATCTTCACGACGTCACCGGTGTGCGGCGCGTGGATCATCTGGCCACCGCCGATGTACATGCCCATGTGATGCAGGTCGGCGCCGAAGAAGATCAGGTCACCCGGCTGCATCTCATCCCAGGAGACATGCCTGCCCATATTGATCTGCGCCCCGGTGTAATGGGGTAACGAGACCCCGGCCGCGGCGTAGGCGAACATCGTCAGCCCGGAACAGTCGAAGGAGTCCGGGCCGGACGCACCCCACCCGTAGGGCTTGCCGAGCTGGGCCATCGCTGTGCTCACCGCGACCTGGGCGGCGTTGCCGCTGTGCTGGACCGGCGCTGGGGCGGCGGGCTCGGCCGGCGCCGGGGCCGGCGCGCTTGCGGCGCGGCCGGCCCCGTCACGGCTCGCGGTGACATGGGCGGCGCGGACGGCGGCGACCTGCACCTGTTGGTCCGAGAAGGCGGCCAGGGCGCGCGCGTTGGCGTCGGCCTGCGCCTGTAGCTGGGTGGCCCGGGCCTGTGCGACCCGGCGGGCGGCCGCATCCTTGGCCGCCTTGATGATGGCGGCCTGCTTGACCTGCAGGTCACGAAGAATTGCCTGCGCCCGGGTCGCTGCCTGCTCGACCTCAGCCTTGTCCCGGCGCAACCCGGCCAGGGCGTGGGTGGCGTCGCCGACGGCCGCGTGGGCCTCAGCGGCCGCACCGGCCTGCTGGTGCCGCGCCACGGCAAGGCTGTGCATCACCTCGGTCTGGCCGCGGGCGACCCGGTCCAGGGTGCCCAGCCGGTCCAGCAGGTTGCTCGGCCCCGCTTTGCTGGACAGGACCGTGACGTCCAGGCCGCCGGCCCCGGAGCGGTAGACCTGGGCAGCGAAGACGCCGGCCTGCCCGCGCAGCCGCGACACGACGGCGTCCTGCCGGACGAGCGCGACCTGGGCGACCTTGGCCCGCTGCGCCGCCTTGGCGACGGTGATCCGGCCGGCGTTGTACCGCTCAGCAGCGGACTCGGCTTGACTTTGCAACCGGTCGAGCTCGGCCTGGCTGGCCTTGATCTGCTGGTTGATGTCGGCCGAGGCCGGCAGCGCCAGGCCGCTGGTGATCAGCGCTGCGCAGGCGACGAGCACGGTGGCAGCCACCGACCAGCGTCGGCGCGCACGGTGGGACAAGGACGGAGTGGGACGCGCCACAGCGCGGAGCCTTTCTTCCTCAGCCGCCTACCGGGTTAGCTGACGGGCTCGGGCCGGAAGCTGCCCTACGGCGCAAGCTCGGTCGGTTGACCGTCCTCGCACCGATTCGCCCCAGGGACGGTGGGTCCCCGGCTCAGACCGCTCGCGCGGCCAGTGATTCGGCGGTGCCGCGAGCCGCCTGTCCTTCGACAGGCTGTCGCCTGCGGCAACGCGTAACCTAGCGGACCCGCGACGGTGGCCTGTCGGGACACTCCGTGGACAGATCGGATCGGTGGTCATGCTGCGTACAGGTGCGGCCGATCATGCTGTCTTCGAGCGGGGGCACCCCCCGGGCAGGAGGTCGTCGTGGCACTGATCGGACTGCCGCTGCTGCTCGTGCTTGCCGCGCTCGTCGTGCTCGGTGTTGTGGTCGTGGTGCGTTGCGCCGGGTTCCTGCGCTGGGGCAGCCTCGGGCTCGCGATGCTCTGCCTGGTCGGGGGCGTGGCGGCCGGGGTCAACCGGCACTACGGGCTGTACCGCTCGTGGAGCGATTTGTTCGGCGTGTCGAGCCGTGACCTCGTGCACATCGGCGCGGCAGGCGTGCAGGCTGCAGTCGCTCCATTGCCGGCGAGAAGCCGTCGGCTCGATCACGGCACGCTGCTGCAGCTGCAGATCCCGGCGCCACGGGCGCACCTGGCGAGCCGTCAGGCCTTTGTCTACCTCCCACCGCAGTACCGCGACCCGGCGTACGCGACCACGTCGTTCCCCGTCGTGGAGGCCTTCCAGGGCAGCCCCGGCCGGCCCAGCGACTGGATCAACGGCCTGCAGCTCGACCGGCAGCTGGACCAAGCCATCGCGCACGGCTGGGTCGCGCCGGCGATCGTGGTGATCCCGGACACCAACGGTGGGCTTGCCCGGTCGCTGGAATGCACCAACACCGCTGACGGCAAGGCCGACGAGACCTTCCTCGTCCAGGACGTGCGGGCTTTTTTGACCGCGACGTTCCGTACAGCGCCGGCCCGTTGGACCGGCATCGGTTACTCGACCGGTGGCTACTGCGCGCTCGACCTCGCGGTCCGCCATGCCGACCTGTACGCCCGGGCCGTCAGCTTGGACGGTTACGCGCACGCGCTCGACGACGGATACGCTCATGGGCTGTGGCACTCCGCGATGGATCGGCTGCAGCACAGCCCAGACTGGTGGATCGCGCACCACCGCTCCGAACCGATCGAGATGTATCTGCTCGCCGGGCTCAACGACCCCGAGGCCGTGCAGCAGACGACCTCGTTCTGGACCGGCCTGGCCAGGCACAACTGGCGCAGGCCGTACGACGCACTGGTTGGCCAGCCCGACGGGCACCACACCTTTTACTCCTGGGAATCGGCACTGGCCCCGGCGCTGTCCTGGGCGCTGCCGGGCGCCCATCCGCTGCCGATCGCGACCGCCAGCCTCACCCAGTTGCGTGCAGCGCTGCGTCGCCCCCTGTGCGCGACCAGGCTGCACGCACCCGCGACCGAGCTGCATCCCACGATCCCCGGCGCGGTCTGTCACCTTCAGTTCGACCCACGCCCGTCACCGCGCCGCCGGGTCTTCGCTCACCGGCTGGTGAAGTAGCCGAGCGCATCGAGGATGAAGCGAACCTCGCCGATGCTCGCCGACAGCTCGATGGCACCGGCGCCCAGCCTCGCCGCGACGAGGTTCGGGACGGCCTCCCCGGGGCGCAGATTCAGCACCGAGGTACGCCGGACCGGTCGATCACCTGACGCAAAGACCTCGACATCGAGATCGCGGGTCGCGCCGACCCCGGTGAGATTGAACAGCACGGCGTCGGCGTCGGCGGGGATGCCGTGCGAACCGGCGAGGACCACGTGCTGGTCGCTGCCCCCCCGCACGGGAATCCGATCAACCACCCGAACCGGCGCAAGGGGGACGAATCGGTCTCCGGTGGCCGAGTAGTAGCCGACAACGTCGACCAGGGCCCGCACGGTGCCGCGCGCGGCCGAGAGCTCGACGCTGCCGTCGACGCCGAGGGTGGCAACCACGGCCACCGACGCGGTCTGCCCGGCGACCAGGTTGGTGTTGCTCGTGCGGGCGCGTGCCCTCGCGCCGGTCGGATACACCTCGACATCGGTTGGACCCTGCGCCCCCAGCACGGTGAGGTTGAGCGCGACCGCGCGGACGTCGCTACCGGCCGGTACGCCGCCAACGCCGCGCAGGACGACCCGGCGGTCGGCGCCGGCCGCGACGTTGCCGCTGCCGTCGCCGGTGTCGAGGATCCGGGTGGCGGTGAGGGGGGTGTAGCGCGCCCCGCTCTGGTTGCTGCTGTCGCCGTACCAACCAACGACGTCCAGCGCGACGTCGGTCGACGGGGCGGAGGTGGACAAGGCCACCGTGCCGCCGGCACCGACCGGGACGGTCACCAGGTTGGCGACCGTACGCCGCGCCGGCCAGTTCAGGTTGGAGGTGCGCGGGCTCGGCCGCTGGCCGGTCGGGAAGATCTCCAGGTCGCCCGCGCTCGGTGGCAGGGCCACCACGGCGGCCAGGACCACTGCCGCGACCCCGCTGGTGGGAACGCCACCGACCCCCAGCACCGGCACGAGGCGATCAGCCGAGGCGGTCACCGGGGTTCGTGTCGAGCGGGTGTCGAGGATGCGCGACGGGACGAGCGGGTGGTAGAGCCCCGCGGTCCCGCTGCCTGGGGCGGTCGTGACGGTCAGCGTGGCCGGGTCGGTGGTGGCTGCGCCGATCGGGTCGGTGAAGACAGCCCGGTACTGCGCACCCGACTGCGGCGGCTCTGGCGTGACCGACAGGGTGGCGCCGCGCTGCCCGGCCAGGTCGGTGAACGACGTGCCCCCGTCGGCGGAGACCTGCCACTGCACAGAGGCATCCGCCGGCGATGCCGCCGCGCTGAACTGCGCGGCCTGACCCGACGGCACCGTCTGCGCCGCCGGTTGCATGGTGATTGTGGGTGCGCCCGCGGCCTGGGTCGCCGAGACGAGGAATTGGTGTGCCTCGACCGTGTCGACCCGCAGGTCCTGGTCGGTCGAGCAGCTGCCCTGGTCGGTCAACGCGACGACGACGCGGGTGGCCGGGACGAGGTCCGGGCCACCCGAGTCGCCGTCGCAGCTGTTGCCGCTGCCGGGCACGAGGAAGAGCCAGGTCCCGTCCCGGCCGACGACGCGCTCGGTCGCCGAACGACGCTGTCCGACAAATGGCTGACCGGCGCCAACGACCGTCAGGAACCGGTCTGGCTGGTTGTCCTCACGGCCCGGCGCACCCAGCTCAGCCGGCTGGATCGTCGGCCCGGCGGTCAGCACGATGGCCGCGAGGTCGTGCGCACGGGACACCGACGGCTGGTAGCCGCGGGCCACGTAGTAGGTCCCCGTGTAACGCGGTGAGCTTGCGGTGTGCACGGCCGAGAACTCCACCTGCCAGCCGCGCCCGGTCGCCGGGCCGGCCCCGCTGGTCAGACAGTGCGCTGCGGTCAGCACCGCCACGGCGCCGTTGTCGGCCCGTGTCAGGACGCCGGAACAGCTCGGCGCACTCGCGCCCGGTCCGAACAGCATCGCGACGTAGGGATGACCCGTGCCGTCAGGCTGGCCACCGATGATCGCGGCGGCTGGGGTGGCGGTGAGGACCGGGACGACGAGCAGCATGGCGGGCAGCAGGCCCAGCCGCCCTCGTCGCGATGCAGTGGCTGCCGACGTCATCCGCTCTAGGGTAGAGCGGCCGCTCAGGCGGCGTACAGGCGGGACGCGTCACGGTTGGTCGTCAGGCACAGGAACCGCGACACGCCGCTGGCTTGCGGCACCGACCGGCCGGCGAAAGGAAGACTGAACGTCGTGGCTCCCCGTCAGCACAGCCCCGGCGTCGTCCGCCGCCGTCGTCTCGTGGCGGGCCTGTTCGTGCTGACCCTGGCCGGCTGCAGCGCGATCATCGCCCGCGGGCAGAGCGCCCAGGCGCCGGCTGCCCGGCCTGCCGCGGCGCCCCGACGTGCGGCCACCCATCCGGCACTCATCCCGCCGACAGCCGCCCCGGGTGGCCGGCTGGCGGTCTACGCCCACACCGGGGTCGGGCAGTTCACCGCCGCGACACGCAGCGTGCCCTACCGGTTGTACGTCCCGCAGAGTGCGGGGTCCGGCGTGGATGTCGTCGACCCGGTCAGCCTGAAGATCGTCGGGCACTACCGGACCGGGCTCGACCCGCAGCACGTCGTCCCGTCGTATGACTTGTCGACCCTGTACGCCACGAACGACCTGGCAAACACCTTGACGCCTTTCGACCCGCGGACCGCACGGCCGTCCGGGCCGAGCATCCCGGTCGACGACCCGTACAACATGTACTTCACCCCGG
>JAYTOZ010000465.1:0-4282 GCA_043747515.1 Frankiales bacterium
GACCCCGCCGCGACGGCAGCGAGCAGACGTTGCACCTCGTCGCGATCCACGAGCCCGGAGCCTAATGCGAGCAGTCAGAGCTCGAAGGTCACATCGTCCGGGTCGCGCCGGGGCGGCGCACTGACCTCGCCGCCGACCCCCAGACGAAGCACCAGTTGCGCCACGCCGGGTAGGCCGAGGTGCTCGCGGAGCTCGGCCCGGATGGCGACGTGCTCAACCGGCTGGTTCAGGTACGACGCGTGCACCCCCACTGCGGCGGCCCGCAGCAGGATCGCAGCCAACGCCCGGCCGGCCTGGAGCCAGTCCGGTGGGCGGTCGCCCGAGGTGCACAGCACCCCGACGATCGGCGCGTCCCGGCCCGGTCGGTCCTGTGCCGGCAGCGAGGTGCTGCTCGAGAAGTCGCGCTGCACGAACTCAGCCCGGTAGGAGGCCGCCGCGCCGCGGGTGTGGTCGGTCGGCACCCCGTCAGCGCGCGGGTCGCCCGGCTCGCGCATCCACGGGGCGAGCTCAGCATCGACCCCGGTACGCCGCACAAGCAACCGGTCGGCGCGCTCGACCAGGCTGGCCAGGGTCGCCCGGTCCCCCGGTGTGCTGACGAGCCGCAACCAGGCGCCGCACTCCTGCGCGGCGGACTGCAGGTTGAACCGCAGGTCGCTCGGGGCGAGGTCTGCATCGAGGGGTCCGCGGTCGGTGCGACGTCGTGGCACCGCCGCAAGCAGGGCGCGGTCAATCTCGGTGCTGTCCCATGGGCCGACCTCGGCGAGGCGGGCCAGCGGCCCGCCCGGACCGCCCGGCTGCGGTGTCACGTCCAGCTCGTAGCCATGTGCGCGCGCCGCCACACAGGCCGTCTCGACCGCTGCACCGCAGGAGATGGTGACCTCGCGCCGGTGCGGGTCGGTCGCCGTCAGCAGCCGCATCGGGTCCGCCCAGATCTCGAGCGTGTCCTGGCCCAGCACGAATCGCCACGGTTGGGTGTTGTGCTTCGACGGCGCCCAGCGCGCGACGGCGGCGTACCAGGCCATCCTGGTCGCGACGTCGGCTGATTGCCGTGGCTCGGTCGGCCAGGGCCGAGGCATGACCGGTGTGGTGCCCATGGCTTCTCCTCGTCGTCCCCCTGGAGCGTGGCCCGGCGCGGCAGGATCCACCAGATACCAAGGTCCCCCCCGGTGCGGACCTTGGTCATGCACGGGGTTGCTGGACGCGTGTTCGGAGAGGATGCGGTGTGCTCGGATTGCCCGCTGACATCGCCGGCTGTCTGTTCGACCTCGACGGGGTCCTGACCGACACCGCGCGCGTCCACGATGCGGCCTGGAAGCAGGTCTTCGACGAGGTCCTGCGACGGCACGGGGAGGTGCGGCCCTTCGACCCGGCCAAGGATTACCAGACCTACGTCGACGGCAAGCGACGGGAGGACGGGGTGCGGGACTTCCTGGCCAGCCGCGGCATCGTGCTGGCAGCGGGCCCGGCGGGTGACGACGACACCGTGGCCGGCATCGCGCGGCGCAAGAACGAGCTCCTGCTGCAGCGGATCACCACGGACGGGGTCACCGTCTTCGAGGGCTCACGCCGGTATCTGCAGGCAGCGCGTGACGCGGGCCTTCGCCGGGTGGTCGTCTCGAGCAGCGCCAACACCGGCGACGTGCTGCGCGTCACCGGTCTCGACGCGCTCGTCGAGGCGCGTGTCGACGGCGGGACGGCTGCCCGACTGGGGCTGCGGGGCAAGCCGGCTCCCGATACCTTCCTGGCAGGCGCGCGCCTGGTGGGTCTGGAGCCGGCCCGCTGCGCGGTCTTTGAGGATGCGATCGCCGGCGTCGAGGCCGGCCGGTCGGGGGGGTTCGGTCAGGTGATCGGCGTCGACCGGGGTGGCCGGGACGGCCTGTTGCGCGCGCACGGCGCCGACCTTGTCGTCGGCGACCTGGCTGAGCTGCTGTGATCCGGCTGGGCGCATTTTCGACCGAGCCCTGGCAGGTGCGGGAGACCAGCCTCGAGCTGGACCTGCTCGCCCAGAGTGAATCACTGTTCGCCCTGTCCAATGGGCATCTGGGCTTACGCGGCAACCTCGACGAGGGTGACCCCCACGGCATCCCGGGAACCTACCTCGGCGGGTTCTACGAGAGTCACCCGCTGCCGTACGCCGAGCGCGGCTACGGCTATCCCGAGGCGGGCCAAACCGTCGTCGACGTGACCAACGGCAAGCTGGTGCGGTTGCTCGTCGGCGACGAGCCGCTCGACGTGCGGTACGGCCGGCTGCTGTCACACGAGCGCGTCCTCGACCTGCGCGCCGGCACGCTTGGCCGGCAGCTCGAGTGGGAGTCCCCCGTCGGCGTGCGGGTGCGGGTGCGTTCGACCCGGCTCGTGTCCTTCACCCGCCGGGCGGTGGCAGCCATCGCCTACGAGGTCGAGCTGCTGGACAACCCGTCCCGGTTGACGCTCCAGTCGGAGCTGGTCGCCAACGAGACGCAGCCGGAGCGCATCAAGGACCCCCGGACAGCTTCGGCATTGCGCCGTCCGCTGCTGGCGGTGTCGGGCCACGTTCAGGGCGACAGCGCAGTGCTGCTGCACCGCACCCGGATGAGCGGGCTGCTGCTGGCCGCCGGGATGGACCACCGGCTGTCCGCGCCCGGCCAGACCGTCGTCACGACAGAGGCCAACGGGGACTGGGCGCGCACGACGGTGGTCGGCGACGGCGAGCCGGGGCAGGTCCTGCGGCTCGAGAAGTACCTCGCCTACGGCTGGTCCTCGGTTCGCTCGGAGCTCGCGGTCCGGGACCAGGTGGCGGCAGCGCTCGACGATGCAAGCGCCTCGGGCTGGGCGTGCCTGCTCGCCGAGCAGCGGGCCTACCTCGACGCGTTCTGGGACAGCGCCGACGTCGAGGTCGACGGCGACCCGACCGTGCAGCAGGCCGTGCGCTTCGGGCTGTTCCACGTGCTGCAAGCCGGCGCCCGCTGCGAACGCCGGGCGATCGCCTCGAAGGGGCTCACCGGACCGGGCTATGACGGCCACGCCTTCTGGGACACCGAGGGTTTCGTCCTGCCGGTCCTCACCTGGACGGTCCCGGAGGCCGCTGCCGACGCGCTTCGCTGGCGGCACTCGACCCTGGAGCTCGCGGCCGACCGGGCCAGGACGCTCGACCTGCAAGGCATTGCCCTGCCCTGGCGCACCATCCGCGGCGAAGAATGCTCGGCCTACTGGCCAGGGGGGACAGCGGGCTTCCATCTGAACGCCGACGTGGCCTACGCCCTGGAACGGCACCGAATTGTCACCGGCTCCGATGCGCTCGAGGCCGAGATCGGCCTCGAGCTGCTGGTCGGGACCGCGCGGCTGTGGCTTTCGCTCGGTCACCACGACGACCACGGGGCCTGGCACATCGACGGCGTCACAGGCCCGGACGAGTACTCCGCGGTCGCCGATGACAACGTCTTCACCAACCTGATGGCCGCCCGCAACGTGCTGGCCGCGGCGGAGGCGTGCCTGCGCCACCCGGAGCAGGCCAGCCGGCTCGCCGTCAGCTCGCAGGAGACCGACGCCTGGCGGGCGGCCGCCAACGCGGTGCATCTGCCCTACGACGAACAGCGCGGCGTGCATGCGCAGTCGGCCGGCTTCTTGGGTCATGCCGAATGGGACTTCGAGGCCTGGCGACACCGCTATCCGCTGCTGCTGCACGCACCCTACGTCCAGCTGTACCGCAAACAGGTCGTCAAACAGGCTGACCTGGTGCTTGCCATGCATTGGTGCCCAGAGCGCTTCACGCCCGAACAGAAGGCCCGCAACGTCGACTACTACGAGCGGCGGACCGTGCGCGACTCGTCGCTGTCGGCCTGCACCCAGGCCGTGATGTGCGCTGAGGTCGGCCACCTCGATCTCGCGCACGACTACCTCACCGAAGCCGCAACGATCGACCTGTTCGACCTCCACCGGAACACCCGCGACGGGCTGCACATGGCGTCGCTCGCCGGGACCTGGATCGCCCTGGTCGAAGGGTTCGGCGGGCTGCGTCTCGGGGCCGAGCAGCTGTGCCTCGACCCGCAGCTCCCGGACGACCTCGACCGGCTGGCCTTTCGACTCCGGTGGCGGGGCCAGCGGTTGCTCGTCGAGGTGACCCCGGGCCAGGTCCGCCTCTCGCTACCGGATCCGGGAACGATGTCGGTCGTGGTCGCCGGACGGGCCGTCCAGGTCAGTGCCCAGGCGCCGGTCACCGTGCCGTGGCGACGTCGGGTGGCACTGCTCCCGGCACCACCGCAGCCGGCGGGGCGCGAGGTCGTGCCCGAGCGCAGGTCCTAGG
>JAYTOZ010000466.1:0-2111 GCA_043747515.1 Frankiales bacterium
TTCCGCAGTCCGCTGCGCGGCCCGTGGCTGACATCGGTCTTCGGTGCCGTCCTGCTGGTCGGTCTGCCGGTTGTCATCGTCACCGGACTGCTGTCCTACGCGGCGTACGAACCTCGCTTCCTCGGCAACGCGTTTCCTGGCGACACCCATGGGCTGCACCTGCCGTTCTTCACCTGGCCGACCCACCCGGCGTGGCTCTACCGGCTCAACCAGGGTGTCCACGTCGGGCTCGGGCTTGCGCTCATCCCCATCGTGTTGGCCAAGCTGTGGTCGGTCATGCCGAAGCTGTTCGCCTGGCCACCAGCGCGATCGGCAGCCCAGGTGCTCGAGCGGCTCAGCCTTGCGCTCCTGGTCGGCAGCATCCTGTTCGAGCTGGCGACCGGCGTGCTCAACATCTCCTACGACTATGTCTTCGGCTTCGACTTCTACGCCGCGCACTACTACGGCGCCTGGGTGTTCATCGCCTCCTTCGTCGTGCATGTCGCCCTGCACCTGCCAACGATGCGCCGCTCGCTCAAGACCCGGCAGCTCAGGATCGAGGTCCGCACCCCGTTGCACCGCACCCACCCCGAGCCGCTCGATAGTTACGGCCTCGTGTCGCGGGCGCCGACCGAGCCCACGATGTCGCGACGAGGTCTGCTCACGCTGGTCGGGGGCGCATCGCTCACCGTCACGGCAGTCACCATCGGGCAGACCCTTGGCTTTCGGCCGGCCGCGCTGCTGAGCGCTCGTGGGCAGTCCTACGGCGACGGTCCGACCGACTTCCAGGTCAACCGGACCGCCCGGACCGCAGCCATCAACCCGGCCGAAACCGGTTCCGACTGGCGGCTCACGGTGGTTGGTCGACAGACCCTGAGCCTGAGCCGGGCCGAGTTGTTGGCGATGCCACAGCACACGGCGCGGCTGCCAATCGCCTGCGTCGAAGGCTGGTCGACCGTCCAGTCCTGGACCGGTGTCCGGCTGCACGACCTCGTCCGGGCCGCCGGCACCGACGGCTCCCTGGGACACGCAGTGGTGCACTCGCTCGAACGCCAAGGCGCCTTCCGCCGGGCGGTCCTGAACGGCGGGCAGCTCACCGATCCCGATTCGCTGCTCGCCCTGCGGGTCAACGGCGCCGATCTGTCGATGGACCACGGCTTCCCGGCCAGGGTGATCGTGC
The DNA here is from genome assembly GCA_043747515.1 of Frankiales bacterium. Classification (GTDB taxonomy): domain Bacteria; phylum Actinomycetota; class Actinomycetes; order Mycobacteriales; family SCTD01; genus JAYSQK01. The sequence continues at coordinate 1,160 of JAYTOZ010000466.1, forward strand.
CGGCCCTGCCCGGCGTGCACAACACCAAGTGGGTCCAGCGCATCGAATTGGACGGCGCGCTGTGACCGCCTGGTGGCGCGGCCGTTACGGCGCCTCGCCGCTGCACCTGCTGACCCTGCTGGCCGGCTTCGCCCTCGCCGGCTTCGCCGCGCTGCAGGAGTTGCGCGGCCCATCGCCGTTGCGCGTCGCCGCCTGGTTCCTCGGCGCGGTCATCGCCCACGATCTCGTGCTGTTCCCGCTCTATGCCCTCGCCGACCGCTCCCTGACCGGGTTGCGCCGCCGCCCGGCGGCAGCGGCCAGGAGCGGCGCCGTCAACTACCTCCGGGTCCCGGTGCTGCTGTCCGGGCTGCTGCTGCTGCTGTTCTTCCCGCTCATCCTGCGCCAGAGCGAGGGCGCCTACGGCCGGGCGAGTGGTCTCGACGAATCGGAGTACCTCAGCCACTGGCTGCTGATCACCGGCGTGTTGTTCGGCGGATCCGCCTTGGCCTACGCCATCCGCGCCGGGACCGGCAAGGCGCGGCCCCTCCCTCGTTGAGCCGTCCGGTACGGCGTACCAGTGGGGCTCTCATACGGTGTGGCAGCGCCTCGACGGACGGCGACCGGAGGGAGGCGGCGTGCACACGGAGGTGGTGAGCGCGCCCGCCTCGCGCTGGCAGCGGATGCGGGAGCTGGCGCCGTGGCCGGACCTGCTCGCCTCGTGGCTCGCGGCCCGCATCGTCGTCGGGGTGTCGCTGCTGCTCGTCCGGTATCTCCAGCAGGAGCTGCTCGCCCGCGACGGCATCCACCTGCGTGCCGTGTCCCTGCTCGGCTGGGACGCCGCGTGGTACGACCGCATCGCGACCTCCGGCTATGACTCGCAGCAACCCCAGGCGTTGCGCTTTTTCCCCTTGGTGCCGCTGCTCGCCCGCGGCTTCGGCACGCTGCTCGGTGGCCATCCCGGGCTGGCGCTCCT
>JAYTOZ010000467.1:0-3522 GCA_043747515.1 Frankiales bacterium
AAGCCCACCGCCACCGGCTCAACCGCGGCGGCGACCGGCGAGCGAACGCTGCGCTCTGGCGCATCGCGCTCGTCCGGCTGAACTGCGACCAGCGCACCAAGGACTACCTCGCCAAGCGCGTCAGCGACGGCAAGAGCAAGACCGAAGCGATCCGCTGCCTCAAGCGCTACATCGCCCGCGAAGTCTTCGCCGCCCGACCTCGAAACCGCCATCGGGTCCTACATCGACGGCTGGAACGAACGAGCCCACCCTTTTACCTGGACCAAGAACGCAGACGAGATCATCACGCACACCAAACCATCACCCCACCGCAAGAGGACTTACAACCCGCAGCACTAGGGGGCTAGGTGGACCGAGCTCGCGAAGGCGATGTTCGCCGGGCCGGGCAGATTCCATAGTGGCGTTGCGCCCGGAACCGGCGCCACGTTCAGAAGCGTCTTGCCCAGTCCGGTGGTGCCTGCGCGCGCGTACATTTCGAACGCGGGGAACTCATCGACCAGGCCGTCGACGGCCACGACGCGCAGGACGGGGTCGACAGTGACGACGGCCGAGAAGTCGATGTCGGACGAGCCCTTCACGAGCGGGTTGCTGACCGCGCCCACCAGCGACACCGAGACGATGGAGCCCGTGACCGTCGTCGGGGCGCTCCACACGACCCGAGTGTCGTCGCCGATCTTGTGGTCTTCGAGGTCCCCGTCCTCGCAGTCGTACTCGAAAGACTCCGAGCAGACGTTGTTGACGACCATCGACGGGGTGCCGGCGCTGAAGTCCAGGGTGATCTCGGCGTGCAGGCGCGCGCCGGCGGTGATGTCTGCGGAGAACCCGCGGTCGTCGGTGGCGAAGCAGTCGCCGATGAGCGGCAGGCCGTGCACCATCAGCTCGCCGGGATGGCCAGGGCGGGGGATGAGCCCGCCGATGGTGTTGATGATGAAGGCGTTGAGCCAGACCTGCACGACGCCGAACGACGGTTCAGGATCGGTGGTCGAGGAGAGCGCTCCGAGTCCTTGGGAGAAGAAGGCGTCCAGCCTCGCCATCGTCTTGGGACCCACGACGGGGTCGTTGGGGTAGATCGCGTTGGCCGTCTTGAAGGCGACGACGGCTGCGCCGGTCTGCGCGCCGAAGAACTCTGTTGGCCCGTCGGGGATCGAGTAGCCCAGATCCATGAGGGCCTCTTGCACCTTCTTGACGGAGGCGTTGGACTCCGGGCCCATCATCCGATGCTCGGTGTTGAGGCACTGCTCGAGCTCGACGTCGTTCTGGAACCTAGGGGACGTGAACACCTTGCGGGCACCGGTGAGGCGACTGGTGGCCTGACCGGCGAGGACTCCCTCGGAGTAGACGATCGCCTGATTGGCCTCGAGAGCAAACGGCGCATCGATCTTGTCGATGGGTCGTGCGAACCCCTCGTCAAAGCCTTGCTGGTAGGAGCCTTCGAACTCAGTACCTGCGTACGGGTTGTTAGCCACTCGGTTCACCGTCTCGGGAATTCATGCCGGGCGTCGGGCTACTGTGCTGTCGAACGCAAGTCCGCTTGAGCCTTCGCCTCGGCCGGGCCCGACGCGGCGGGTGATCCACCTCAGGTAGGTCCCGTCGGCCTGACGCGCCAAGGTCGGGACGCGTCGCACCCGTACGCCTTCGCGGGTCACCTCTTCATCGCGCAGGCGCTGCGGGAGGCCCGGTCGGAGCAGAGTCCCGAGTGGCTCGATCAGGCCCTCGGGTCCTTCCATGGCGCCCTTGGCCAGGGCGATGGTGCCGTAGCCGGTGGAGTACGGCAGGAAGGGGATCCACCAGGCCGGCACCGGGTTCTGTAGCTGGTAGTCGAGGTCGGCGGCGGGATCACTGCCCGGCACGAACGGAGGTGGGAAGCCCTCGTCACGTCTGCTGCGCGGATCACCGCTCGGGCCTTGTACGACGCGCTCGACGGCCCAGGCCGCGTTGGCCATCTCGTCGCGCAGGAACAGCACCTCCTCAAGCGCCGGCCCGTCGAGCACCGCGCCGCTCGAGGGTGGGACGAAGAGCCCCGGCAGGGTCGCCTGGGATCCGGCGACGCTGATCTCGAACATCCGGAACGCCCCGCTGCGCCCCGCGTCCGTGGCCCGCGCCACCGTCAGCTCCTCACCGAAGGTGGTGGTGTAGGTGACGCTGGTCAGCTCGGTGTAGGAGCCGAAGGGCACGTCGACGGGTACGACTAGCCAGTCGTTGCCGTAGACGGTCGCGAACTCCACCATCAGCAGCCGCGCCAGGTCGTGCGGCTGCACTTGCAGGGCGCCGAGGTTGACCTGGCTGTCTTCGAACTCCCAGTAGCGGTCGGCCGGCTGCCCGGTGAACCGCAGCGGCGTGGCCAACATGTTCTGCGACGGCGCGGCCACCATCGCGCCCGGGGGGCCGGTGGCTTCGACGTGATGCCAGTCGAGGCGACCACCGGGAAAGGCGGGTACCTCGAACATTTGACTGCCGACGCGGAGGCCGAGCCGGTACTCCAGCCGCTCCTCGACCCAGCAGTCCAGCGCCGGGACCGGGGGCGGGGCGATCTGGGTGCGGTACCAGTCGAGCCAGTCCTGGCAGGCAGCCAGTACAGCGGGAGCGTCCGCGACGCCGGTCAGCCAGACCGGGAGCGACACCGGGTTGCCCAGCGCGAGGGCGGCCTTCTCGGCGTCCGGGACCCGTCCGGCTAGGACAGCCAGCAGGCCGGCGGCGGTCTGGTCGTGCGGGTCCGGCCAGGGCAGCTCCAGCGGGCAGCTGGCGAGCAGCCTCGTGACGTCGACTCCCAGCTCGGTGAGCTGCGCGAGCAGCTCGGCGCCAGCCTCGGCCCGGTCCCGCAGGCCGATCGGCGCGGACTGCTCCCGCTCGATGGTGGCCTCCAACAGAGAGCCCGGCGGCAGTGGCTGAGGGGCGCCCGCTTCGCCTGGACGCCAGCCGGAGACCGGTGTGCTCTGTGCCTGCACGTGCACGGCGACGGGGCTGCCGGCGTCTTCGGCGGCGTACTCGCCGAGCTGCCACTGCCGGCACAGCATCCACAGCGGGTCGTGCAGCCGAGCCTCCAGGCCCGGCGTCGGGTCACCGGAGACGGACTGCGGCTCCAGCCGGGTCCAGCCGGGGGGTTCGAGCAGGAACGCGACCTTGAGCTCGTCGGTGAGGGCGATGTCGCGGAACCCCTTGGCCAGCGTCACGGTCCGGTCTCCTTCACGAAGGCCAGCGCATGCCGGACGTCGGTGATCTCGGTCACGAGCCGGGTGAGGTCGAGCACGGGATCGCCTTGCAGCGACCACGACTGGGTCTGGATGGCGGGCAGCAGCGGGCTCGGCAGGGCGAGCTTCTGCAGGGTGATCCCGCGGATCCCGGCCAGCACCCGGGTCTCCTGCAGCACAGCGGCGAGCCGGTCACTGGTCCAGCGGCCGTTGTCGGGCGTGACGGCCAGCAAGATGGCCTGCGGCGCCCGGGCCGCCGGCGCGCTCGCGTTCACCGCGACGCCGGTGGTCTGCAGGACCGCACCGTCGGCGTCGCGGCGGGGTAGCTGCTCGC
>JAYTOZ010000468.1:0-17681 GCA_043747515.1 Frankiales bacterium
GGCCAGCGCACCAAGCAGGGCAGACGCGCCGCGAGCTGGCTCGATGTCTACGGCAAGGTCGACATCTGGACGACGTACGTTACCGACGTGCAACGTCCAGGCTCGAGGGCGGGGGAGTTGTCCGAGCTCAAGCAGACGACCAGGCTCGCGAAAACGATCGTGGCGCTGGCGCAAACCCACTTTGCCCGTCCCGGGCCGAAGGTGGTCGATCCGTCGCTGAAACCGGGATCGAACCGCCCGGGGAAGTTGTCCTACCCCAGTGGCCACGCGTCGTACGTCTTCGCCGAGCTGACGGTGCTCAGTGCCCAGCAACCACGCCGGCGCGACGAATTCGTCCGTACCGCGAACGAGGTCGCCTACTCCCGGCTCTACGCTGCTGGCCACTATCGAAGCGACCTGCTCGCCGGTGCCCTCCTGGGCGACCTCATCGGCGACTACGAGCTCAGTCTGCACCTCGAGCACTGAGCTGGCACCGACGCTCGTCGCCGGCGCCCCTGCGACGCCGCGTGCCACCTGAACGCAACATGACCGGTCGAGCAGCCGTCTTGTGGTGGACCGGCTGGACCACCACACTCTTGCCACCACGAGCAGGAGGACGAGATGGGTCTCTTTGATGAATTGAAAGGTCTGGCGGACGCCGCAGAGAAGGCGATCAGCGAGCATCCCGACCAGATCAAGACGGCGCTTGCCAAGCTTGAGGACGTCATCGACGAGCAAACTGGTGGAAGCCATCACGACCAGATTGCCGCCGCGTCGGCCAAGGCGGACGCCTACATCGACAAGCAGAGCAAGCAGCCCTAGCGCCACCAGTCGGCGCCGTCAGGCGCCGTCAGGCGCCGTCGACCGCAGTCCGATCCGCAGCGCCTCACACCGATGGAGTCGCACCATGGCAGTTCCGCCTGATCTCAACTCACAGCCTGACACGAGGCTTCACACTGTCATCCTGGACCCATTGCTGGCAGCCCCCGTGAGCGCTCCCGCCGGGGTCAGCGACAGCGATGCCGACCATCTCGCGGCCGGCCTCAACATCAAGACCGTCGCCGATCCCGAAACGATCAACGCTTTTCGACCTCGCCGCGGCGCTGTACGAGGTGTCCGGGTGACATCCCCTGCCGGCCTGGGGCGGCATCGACGGACCGCGATGCTGCCAGTGCTCCTCGCTGTCCTGCTCTTGATGGCGGCCTGCAACAACAAAGCTGCGCCGACCACAGTCACTGCGCCGGTGTCGCAGCCCACCGGGACCGTCGCCAGTGGTGCGGGCGCACCGGCGGCGAGCTCGCCGACAGATCCCAACGCCTGCCCGACCGCGAACACCACACCCTTTGCCAAAACCAAACTCGTGCTGCACGCCGGGCTGGCCTTCGGGGCTTTTCACCGCTACCTGTATAAGCCCTATCGGGCCGGCACCTTCACGTCTGGCTCGACTTTGCACCGCACGCTTGTCATCGGCAAGGCGGGCGCGTCGGCCTTATTCATCAAGCGCGAGATTCGGCTCGCCGTCGAGGACGTGAAAGCCAACCCGACGCTCTGCAATGCGATCGCGGCGCCACTGCGCAGCCTCGAGGCGACCGTCGGCGACGCCATAACCAAGCTCAAGCGCGGCGACACCAGCGGCCTGGAACGTGCCAATACGGCCGTCGCCGCGATCCAGTCCCAGGCGAAGACGGCCGGGCTGTCCCTGCCCGAGGACACCAACGCCACGATCGGGTAGCTGCGTCCCAACAGCTCGGGAAGGACGCCACCGGGTGAAACGTGTCAGTGCTTGCCGGGGTACACGACGCTGAGAAGTGGGGAAACCCGAGGTTCAGGACGGCTACGCAACACAGGCCGGAAAGGGTTGCACACGACCACACAGAACACGGGCCTCATCACCCAACTGAACATCTTGCTGCGCCTCACCGCGCAGGAGGCCGCAACGGCCCGCGGACGCCTCACCCAGGTGACCGCGGACGCGACGCGACGAGAGTTGACCCAGCATGCGGCTCAGTGTGACAAGCGCGCGCAGGCCATCCGGCAGGCGGTTCGGGATCTCGGCGGCGCGCCCGACGTGGTCGGTATGACTCTGGGCAAGGCAGTTGCTGTCGCGAAGCTCCCGGCGGAGCAGGCGATGCCGATAACCGAAGCCCTGCTTGCGGACCTCGCGCTGGAGCATCAGCCCTTCGATCGGGCCCGGCTCGTGCAGGTCCTCGCCGCGGATGCGGATGCTCCCGACCTGGTCGCGCTCGCCGAGCGGTTGGAAACTGCTTACGGCACCACCATCCAGTGGTTGTTCACGGTGCTGTCCGAAACGGCGATCGGCGGCCCAGCTGCACTCGCGCCGACCGGGCTGCAGGTCGCTGCGGCGACCGCCCGCAGTGCTGCCACCTTCGCGGGAAGCTTCGCTGCAACCGGATTGAACAAGGCTGTTGCGACCGCGGGCAATGTCACCGGTCGGCTTCAAGGTTCGGCCAATCAGAGCGTGACGAGCCAGGTCGGCCGTGTGTCGAGTCTTGCCGGCGGTGTCAAGAGCATCTTCCGGGTCGGTCGAGACGCGACGCTGGCCGAAACCGAGAAGCAGGTCAGCCGGGAACGCGGCAAGGACCGGGCCGACGCCGTGCACCATGCCCGCGAGCAGCTCGGCGCACTGTCGGCGGCCGAGCTGCCCATCAGAGGATTCGACGGCCGCACCGCACAGGACGTGACTGCAAAGCTCAACAGAATGACGAACGCTGATGACATCCAGGTCGTCCTTGCCTACGAGAAAGCCCACAAGCACCGCGCCGGCGTGGTGGCGGCCGGGACCAAGAGGGTCAGGCAGATTGCGAAGGACCTCGTCGAGGCCTGACCCAAGATCTGCCGACCCGGCTGGCAGCGGCGCTTGCCGACGCTCCTCGGCCGGCCGGGTCGTAGGTGCTCAGAACTGGACGCCGCGGGTGAGCGCACCATCGACGACGAGGTTGGTGCCGCTCGTGAAGCTCGACAGTGGGCTGGCGAGGAAGACGACCGCTCGCGCCATCTCCTTTGGGGTACCCATCCGGCCGGTGGGGTTGAGAGCGAGCGCCGCGGCGTACAACTCGGGGTTGCCCTCCCGGATCTGGTCCCAGACGCCGCCCTCGAAAAAGGTGTTGCCCGGCGAAACAGTGTTGGCCCGGATGCCCTGTCCGGCGAGTTGGTGGGCCAGACCCTGGATGTAGTGCACGAGGGCAGCTTTCATCGTGCCGTACGGCCCGACTGCGAAATCGATCTCCCGGCCGGAGACGCTGGAGATCGCCAGGATCACGGCGGCGTCGCTGTTCAGTAGGTGCGGCATCGCTGCAGTGACCAGGCGCACCGCACCCATCAGGTCGATCTCAAAGGACGCCTGCCAATTTTCCTCGCTGTCCGGGATGGCCAGGGCGCTGACGTTGGACACGACGATGTCCAAACCGCCGAGGTGCTCGGCCGAGTCGGCAACCCAGCGCGCGAGCGCGAGGGCGTCCGCAACGTCGACGACCGACCCGGCCGCCGTCCCTGCACGACCGGTCAGGGCCCGCTCGGTGCTGGCGATCTCGACGGCGTCGCGGGCACAAAACGCGACGGCCACGCCCTCGTCGGCGAACGCCTCGACCACGGCACGACCGATGCCGCGGGTGCCACCGGTCACCAGCGCGCGGCGTCCGTCAAGTTGCAGATCCATGGCAGGACCTTTCGTTGGGGTTGGGTTAGCGCAGGCCGAGCGCGCGCGCCCGGAGGTCGCGGTGCAGCCCGCCGTACGCCTGGGCCGGTGGGAGGAGGGCCTTGTTGGCTTTGACGACAGCGCTGTAGTTGGCGTCGACGACGTTCGCGATCGGCGCCTCGGTGATCTGCGAGAGCAACTGGTAGGCGTCCATCGGGTGCAGCCCGTAGAGCTCGACGAACCAGTGCACCAGCTCGGCCTGAGCGATCCGCCAGGCGTCCTCGAGTGGGCGGCTCGACCCGACCGTCATCCAGTGCGTGTCATTCTCGATCCGGGGCCAGGCAGGCGCGCCGCCCTTGACCAGCTCGACGATGACCGTGGTGGTCATCGCGCCCTCCACCGCCGTGCCGCAAGCCTCGCCCTCACCCTGGCGGTAGTGCCCGTCGCCGAGGGAGAACAGGGCGCCGTCGACGTTGACCCCGAGGTAGCAGGTCGCGCCTGCGCGCATCTGCGGGGTGTCCATGTTGCCGCCGAAGCGGTCCGGTACCAGCGAGCTGCGGACCTCACCCCCGGCCGGGGCGACGCCGACGGTCCCGAGCATTGGCTCGAGCGGCAGGTCCACCCGCAGCTCGCCGAAGTGCGCAGCAAAGGTGACCGTCGAGCGGCCCCGGTCGAGCTCGTAGATGTAGGTCAGATCCGGCAGCGGGTCCTGCAGGGTCACGACCCGGTCGGTGCCCGTCATCCCGCCGAAGAACGGGATGTGCGCGGAGGCACCCCAGTCCCGCGCCGGCTCCACGCCGACCAGGTGCAGCGCCAGGGTGTCGCCCGGCTCGGCGCCTTCGACGTAGAACGGTCCGGTCTGCGGGTTGACGTGGCTCAGGTCGACCTTCTCACTCGACAGGTCGGTGGCGGCTCGCAGCGCCCCGCAGAAGGCGTCGTCGGACCACAGCCGCATGGCGGTGCCCGGTCGGACGCGCAGGACGGGGGCGACACCCCCGAAAGTGAAGGCATACTGCTCAAACGACGGGGTGAACTCGACAACGTCCATCCGTGCAGCCAAGCAGGGATCTGCTCCTGTGACTACTGTGCCCGCTCGGGCTCGTCGAGGACGAACAGCAGATCCCCGACCTCTACGTTGCTGCCTGCGTCGACGGTGACCTCCGCGACCACGCCGTCGGCAGGGCAGGTGATCGTCGACTCCATCTTCATCGCCTCGACGACGGCCAGCGCCTGCCCCTTGGTGACAACGTCCCCAACCGCCACCTTGGGCAGCACGACGCCCGGGAGCCCGGAGCCCACCTGCTTGAGGTCCTTCGGGTCGGCCCTGCGCGCTGCCCGCCGGGTCACCTCGACGGAGCGGTCGCGGACCACGACCGGGCGAGGCTGGCCGTTGACCCGCAAATGCAGGGTGCGCATGCCGTCGTCGCCTGCCTCGCCGAGCGTCTCAAGCTCGACGAGCACCTCGACGCCGGCTTCGAGCTGGATCGTGACGACCCGGCCGGGTTGCAGGCCGTGGAAGAACGCCTCGGTCGGGATGACCGAGACGTCGCCGTGCTTGGCGAGGGAGGTCTTGAACTCGGCGTACGGGCCGGGGAACAGCAGCCGCGACAGCACCGCGCGAGCATCCGGCCCGTCGAGCGCAGTGTCGTCGTCCGGGGCGAGGCAGACCTCGGCCATCGGCGGCCGACCCGCGACCGCTCGGGACCGGAACGGCTCCGGAAACCCCGCCGGCGGTGTCCCGAGCTCCCCGGCGAGGTAGCCCAGCACACTGGCCGGCAGGTCGTAGGCCTGCGGGTCCCTGCGCACCTGCTCGACATCGACGCTGCCGCTGGCCAGGAACAGCGCCAGATCGCCGACCACTTTGCTCGTCGGCGTGACCTTGATCGGCTTGCCGAGCAACTCGTTGGCGACGGCGTACAGCTCCTGCACCTGTTCCCAGCGGTCTCCGAGGCCGAGGCTGATCGCCTGCTGGCGCAGGTTGGTCAGTTGGCCGCCGGGGATCTCGTGCCGGTAGACGGTGCCGGTCGGCGCCCGGAGCCCGGCCTCGAACGGCGCGTAGAGATCGCGGACCGCTTCCCAGTGCGGTTCGAGGGCCGACAGCCCGGCCAGGTCGAGCCCAGTCGCCCGGTCGGTGTGGTCGGTCGCCGCGACCAGCGCCGACATGTTCACCTGCGACGTGCCGCCGGACATCGGCGCCGCCGCGCAGTCGACCGCGTCCACGCCGGCGGCGCTGGCTGCCAGCAAGGTTGCGAGCTGACCACCGGTCGTGTCGTGGGTGTGCAGGTGCACCGGCTGGTCGAACCGCTCGCGCAGCGCGGCGACCAGTCGGGCCGCGGCCGGCGGCCGGAGCAGCCCGGCCATGTCCTTGATCGCCAGGACGTGCGCGCCGGCCTCGGTGAGGCCCTCGGCGAGCCGCAGGTAGTAGTCCAGGGTGTAGAGACGCTCGGCCGGGTCGGACAGGTCTCCGGTGTAACAGAGCGTGCCCTCGGCGACCTTGCCCACCGCCTGCACCGCGTCGAGCGCCGGCCGCATCTGGTCGAGGTCGTTGAGCGCGTCAAAGACCCGAAAGACGTCGATCCCGGCCAGGGCGGCTTGTTCGACGAACACCTGGACGACCCGATCCGGGTAGGGCGTGTAGCCGACCGCGTTGCGCCCGCGCAGCAGCATCTGCAGGCACACCTCGGGTGCGACCGCCCGCAGCGCGGCGAGCCGCTCCCACGGGTCCTCGTGCAGGAAACGCAGTGCCACGTCGTACGTCGCGCCGCCCCAGCACTCCAGGCTGAGCAGCTGCGGCGACAGCCGGGCGAGCGCCGGCGCGGCCCGGACCGCGTCGTAGGTGCGTAGGCGCGTCGCCAGCAGCGACTGATGGGCGTCGCGCAGCGTTGTGTCGGTCACCGCCAGCGGTTGCTGCTCACGGAGCCGGCTGGCCCACCCGGATGGACCGACCTCGTCCAGGAGCCGGCGGCTGCCTGGTGTGGGCGCGGCCGGCAACGGTGGCAGCTTGCCGGCCGAATCGAACAGCGGCCGGGACGGTCGCGGCAACCCGTTGACGGTGGCGTCGGCGAGGGCGTTGAGCAGCCGCGTGGTGCGGTCGGTCTCGGCCGGCATCCCGGTGAGTTGCGGGTGCTCGGACAGAAACGCTGTCGTCACGCCACCCGCCAGGAAATCCGGGTCCGCCAGCAGCCTTCGCAGGAACTCCACATTGGTGCGCACGCCCCGCACCCGGAACTCGTGCAGCGCCCGGCGGGCCCGCCCGGTGGCGGTCGCGAGGTCGGGCCCGCGGGTGGTGAGTTTGACCAGCAGCGAGTCGAAGTACGGCGTGATCTCCGCCCCTGCGTAGACCGCGCCGTCCAGCCGCACTCCGGGCCCGCCGGGGGACTGGTAGGCCGTGATCGTGCCGGTGTCGGGTCGGAAGTCGTCGGCCGGGTCCTCGGTGGTGACACGGCACTGGATCGCCACCCCGCGAACCGAGATCGCCTCCTGCAACAGGCCGAGCTCGGCGAGGGAAGCACCGCCGGCGACGCGCAGCTGCGCCGCGACGAGGTCGATGCCGGTGACCTCCTCGGTGACGGTGTGCTCGACCTGGATCCGGGGGTTCATCTCCATGAAGGTGTAGCCGCCGTCGGCCGCGACGAGGAACTCGACGGTGCCGGCGTTGACATAGCCGACCGATCGGGCGAACTCGACGGCCGCGTCGCACAGGGCCGCACGGACCTGCTCGTCCAGGCCGGGGGCGGGCGCCAGCTCGACGATCTTCTGGTGGCGCCGCTGGACCGAGCAGTCGCGCTCGAACAGGTGCACCACCTGGCCGTAGGTGTCAGCGAGCACCTGCACCTCGATGTGCCTGGGGCGCTCGACCGCCTGCTCGAGGAACACCGTGCCGTCACCGAAGGCCGCGGCAGCCTCCCGTGAGGCGCTGCCCGCCGCCTCCTCGAGCTCGGCCGGGGTGCGGACGAGCCGCAGCCCCCGCCCGCCGCCGCCCGCCGCCGCCTTGACGAACAGCGGGAAGCCGACCTCCCCGGCGGCCCCGGCGGCCCCCTCGCCGTCAGCCAGCGGGCCGGAGGCGCGCAGCACCGGCAGTCCGGCGCGGACTGCTGCCTCCCGTGCCCGCACTTTGTCGCCGGTCAACCGCAGCACCTCCGCCGGCGGCCCGACGAAGGCGACGCCCGCGTCGGCGCACGCCTGGGCCAGCGAAGCGCTCTCGGACAGGAAGCCGTAGCCCGGGTGCAGCGCGTCGGCACTCGATCGCTGGGCCACCTCCAGCAACGCAGCGACGTCGAGGTAGCCACGCACGGGGTGGCCCGGGTCGCCGAGCTGGTAGGACTCGCCGGCCTTGGTCCGGTGCAGGCCGGCGCGGTCCTCCGGCGTGTAGACGCCGACGGTGGACAGGCCGAGCTCGTGCGCCGCGCGGATGACCCGGACGGCAATCTCACTGCGGTTGGCGACCAGGACCTTGCGCACGGTGACTCCTGCTGTTGGGTGGCGACGCATCGCATTCTCGCCGGGTCATGTTCCCGACCGGCGCGCCGGGTGGCCGCGGCGACCCGCGGGTGGCGCTGGCTTTCGCCGCTAGGCTCGCGACGACCGTACGACGGGGCAGCGGATGGAGGTGGCAGGTGGCGGGCCGGACCACCGAGGCAGCGCCTTCCGACCGGATCTGGACGGTGCCCAACGCCCTGTCGACGGCGCGTCTGCTCGGCGTGCCGCTGTTCTTGTACTGGGTTCTCGGCACGCACCAGGACGGCCGGGCGATCCTGCTTTTGATGGCCGCCGGAGCCAGTGACTACTTCGATGGCAAAATTGCCAGGCGGTACGGCCAGTTCTCCCGGCTAGGGCAGCTGCTCGACCCAGCGGCCGACCGCCTCTACATCCTCGCCACCCTGCTCGCGCTGGTGGCCCGCAACGGGTTGCCGCTGTGGTGGGCCCTGACGCTCATCGGGCGAGATGTCGTCCTGGCCGGGTTGCTCCCGGTGCTGCGTCGGCACGGCTACGGTCCGTTGCCGGTGCATTTCCTCGGTAAAGCGGCGACCTTCAACCTGCTTTATGCGTTCCCGATGCTGCTCGCGGCCTTGCCGGGCAGAGATGACCTGCTCGCCACCGTCTTTCGTCCAATTGGCTGGGCGTTCACCACGTGGGGGAGCGTGCTTTACGTCTACGCCGGCATCCTGTACGTCATGCAGGTGCGCCAACTCGCGCGCGGACCGCTGGCCACATGAAGGCAGTCGTCATGGCCGGCGGCGAAGGGACTCGCCTGCGGCCCATGACGGCAAACCAGCCCAAGCCACTCCTGCCGGTCGTCAACAAGCCGATCATGGAGCATGTGCTTCGGCTACTGAAGCGGCACGGTTTCGACGAGACGGTCGTGACCGTCCAGTTCCTTGCCTCGTTGATCCGCACCTATTTCGGTGACGGTGACGAGATCGGGATGCACCTGTCCTATGCCACCGAAGAACTCCCGCTCGGCACGGCGGGTTCGGTCAAGAATGCCGAGGACGAGCTCAAAGACGATGCGTTCCTGGTGATTTCCGGCGACGCGCTCACCGACATCGATCTCGATGCCGTCGTCCGGGCGCACCGCGCCAAGGGCGCCCTGGTGACGGTCTGCCTGACCAGGGTGCCCGACCCCTTGGAGTTCGGCATCGTCATCACCGATCCGGACGACCGCATCGAACGGTTCCTCGAAAAGCCCACCTGGGGGCAGGTCTTCTCCGACACCGTGAACACGGGTATCTACGTGATGGAACCCGAGGTGTTCGAACACGTGGCTCCGGGCGAGGTGGTCGACTGGGCCGGGGACGTCTTCCCGGCGCTGGTCGCGGCCGGCGCGCCGGTCTTCGGCCACATCGCTGACGGCTACTGGGAAGACGTGGGTACCCAGGAGAGCTACCTACGGGTCCAGGCCGACGTGCTCAACCGTCGGGTCCAGGTCGAGATCGACGGCTTCGAGGTGTCGCCGGGGGTGTGGCTGGGCGAGGGGGCCGACGTCGACCCGGACGCGATCTTGCAGGGACCGCTGTGCATCGGCGCCTACGCCAAGGTCGAGGCCGGGGCGCAGCTGCGCGAGTTCACCGTGCTGGGCGACAATGTGGTCGTCCAGGCAGGGGCCTTCCTGCACCGGGCCGTCGTCCACGACAACGTCTTCATTGGTGCACAGGCCAGCCTGCGCGGCTGCGTGATCGGCAAGAACAGCGATGTGATGCGTGCCGCCAGGATCGAGGAGGGCGCGGTCGTGGGCGACGAGTGCGTCGTCGAGCAGGAGGCGATCTTGTCCAGCGGCGTCAAGGTCTACCCGTTCAAGACGATCGATGCCGGCGCCGTCGTCAACACCAGCGTCATCTGGGAGTCGCGCGGGACATCGGCCCTGTTCGGCCCGCGTGGCGTCTCGGGACTCGTCAATGTCGAGATCACGCCCGAATACGTCGTACGACTTGCCTCGGCGTACGCCACCACGATGCCCAAGGGCAGTGTCGTCACGACCAGCCGTGATGCCTCGCGGGCGACGAGGGCCTTCAAGCGGGCGGTCATCGCCGCGCTGACGAGCAGTGCGATCGAGGTGCACGACCTGGAGGTCGTCCCGCTGCCGGTGACCAGGTTTGCGACGGCACGCAGCTCGTCCTCGGGCGGTGTGGTGTTGCGCACGACAGCCGGTGAGCCGCAGTCGATCGACATCATCTTCCTCGATGAGACCGGAGCCGACCTGTCCAAGGCCTCCCAGCGTCGGTTCGAGCGAATCTTTAGTCGGCAGGAGTTCCGGCGGGCGTTCCCAGGCGAGATCGCCGAGCTGTCCTTCCCGGCGCGCACCCTGGACAGCTACGCCCAGGAGCTGCTCCGCTCCATCGACGTGACGGGCGTGACCGAGGCCCGGCTCAAGGTGGTCGTCGACACCGCCGGTGGCTCCGCGGCGCTCGTCCTGCCGGCGCTGCTGGGCCGGCTCGGCGTCGAGGTGCTGACCGTCAACAACCGGCTCGACGAGTCCTCGCCGACCGCGAGCCTGTCGGTCCACCTGCGTGACCTGGATCGCCTTGGCAAGCTTGTCTCGAGCGCCCGGGCGGCGTTCGGGGTCAGGTTCGACCACGTGGGGGAGCGGCTGTCGCTCGTGGACGAGCGGGGCGAGCTGATCGACGACGACCGCGCCCTGCTGGTCATGCTGGACCTTGTCGCCGCCGAGCGCGGTCGCGGGTCGCGGCTGGCCGTGCCGGTGACCACGACCAGGGTGGCCGAGCGGGTCACCCGCTTCCACGGCGCCGAGGTCGCCTGGACGACGACGTCGCCGGATGACCTGTCGCGGGTGGCCACCGAGCCCGGTGTCGTGTTCGCCGGGGACGGCCGGGGCGGCTTCGTCATGCCGGAGTTCTCACCTGCGCTGGACGGGCTTGCGGCGTTCGTCCGGCTGGTCGGCCTGGTTGCCCGCACCCGGCTGACCCTGTCCGAGATCGACGAGCGCATCCCGCAGGCCCATGTCGTACGCCGATCCGTGCCGACCCCGTGGGCGGTCAAGGGAAGCGTCATGCGCATGGTGGTCGAGGCCGCCGGCGAGCGGCACGTCGACACGACCGACGGCGTCCGGGTGGTCGAGCCGGACGGCCGCTGGGTGCTCGTCCTGCCCGACCCGGCGCGAGCCGTCACCCACCTGTGGGCCGAGGGTCCTGACGCGGCTGGTGCCTCCGACCTGCTGACGGTTTGGGCCGACCTGGTGGAGGCCGTCGGCCGTTGATGTCGGCTCGGTTCGGACGCTCGGTGGGGCAAGATGAGCGGGTGCTCCCGACTTCGTCACCGACCCGCCGGGTCGACGGGTCGATGTCACTGCTCCTCGACGCGATGACCGGTTCGTTGGATCCCTCCTATGCCGCCGCGGCGGCGCGACAGGGGGGACCCCGCCGGTCGACCCGCACGGTCGTCCTGGGCTTGGTGCTCCTGCTGCTCGGGGTGCTGACCGGCACGGCCGTGACGCAAGTCAGGGCCCGCAGCGGGGCCATCTCCGACGCCAAGCACCGCCTCACCGCGGAGGTCCGTCGGCAGACCGGTGCCTCCGACCGGCTCGTCCGCCAGGTCGGCACCCTGCGCGAGCAGGTGGCCAGGCAGCGCGACCAGGCGCTCGGCGAAGGGCAGCTCGGTCGCGCGGCCGCGGCGGAGCTCGCGACGGTGGAGCTGCTCAGCGGCGCCGGCCCGGCGCGCGGGCCCGGTGTCGTCGTCACCCTGGACGACGCCGGGTCGGTGGATGCGACGGGTGGCGCAGCGACCGGTGACACCACGACCACCGCGCCGCGCGGCGGGCAGACCGGCGACGGCAGGGTCCTCGACCGTGACCTCCAGGACGTGGCCAACGCGCTCTGGTCGGTCGGCACGGAGGCGATGAGCATCAACGGCCTGCGCCTGACCGCCCAGACCGCGATCCGTTCGGCGGGGGCGGCAATCCTGGTCGACTTCCGGCCGCTTTCCCCGCCGTACGTCCTGCGCGCGATCGGCGACCCGGCGCGGCTTGAGCCCGATTTCGTGGACAGTCCGACTGGCCGCCGGTTCGCCACCTACACGTCGTTGTACGGCCTGGGGTTCGAGGTCTCGCGATCCCGCGACCTGCGCTTGCCCGCCGCGGGCGCACCCGACCTGCGCCTGGTCCGGCCGGAGATGTCGCCGTGATCCCGGCACTGGCGCTGGTGCTCGGCGTCACGCTGGGACTGCTGCTGCATCCAACCGTGCCTGGCGTGCTGCAGCCCTATCTGCCGATCGCCGTGGTCGCGGCGCTCGATGCCGTCTTCGGTGGGATCCGCGCTCAGCTGGATGGGATCTTCGACGATCGGGTCTTCGTGGTGTCCTTTGTCAGCAACGTGCTCGTCGCCGGGCTGGTCGTCTTTCTGGGTGACCAGCTCGGTGTCGGAGGTCAGCTCTCGACCGGCGTCGTCGTGGTGCTCGGCATCCGCATCTTCACCAACGCCGCCGCCATCCGACGGCACGTCTTTCGCGCATGAATGCGCTGCGCAGGCTCGTCGGGCTGCTCGCGCTGCGCCGTCGGCGCTTCGACCTGGTGGTCGCCGTCCTGCTGGCCGGCCTCGGTTTCGCCGTGGTCGTGCAGATCAGGTCGACCCGCACCGACGGCCTGCTCACCAGTGCCCGGCAGGAAGACCTGGTGCAGATCCTCGACGGCCTCGCCAACCGCAGCGACCGGCTGCGCCAGGAGGTGGCGAGTCTGTCGGCCAGCCGGGAGCGACTCAGCTCCGGGACCGGGGCCAGCGAAGCTGCACTGGCCGATGCACGGCGGCGAACCCAGCTGCTCGGTGTCCTGGCCGGGACGAGCCCGGCGACCGGACCGGGCATCACCGTGACGGTCACGGATCCGCGGAGCCGGGTCGGTGCCGACGTGTTGCTCGACGCCCTCGAGGAGTTGCGGGACGCTGGCGCCGAAGCCGTCCAGATCGAGGGTCCGGGACCGTCGGGTGTCGCGACCTCGGTCCGGGTCGTCGCGTCAACCTCGCTGCTCGATCGCGACGGTGGGGTCGCGGTCGACAACAGCGTGCTTCGCCCGGCGTACCGATTCGTCGTCATCGGCGACCCGGCGACGCTGTCCGCTGCCCTCGCCATCCCGGGCGGGGTCGTCGACACGGTGCGACAACAGGGAGGGACGGCGCGCATCGAGCGGGTCGCGACCCTGCGTGTGGGTGCCTTGCGAGCCTTGGATCGGCCTCGTTACGCTCGGCTGGCCCCTGCGACCGGGGGCTGAACCACCCAGCCCGTTGCGCAGCTGCGCACCGACCGAGAGGCGCCGGTGAACCCCGACGATCTGCAGTACACCGCCGAGCACGAGTGGGTACGCGTCATTGGCGCCGGGGACAGCGCCGTCCTGCGGGTGGGCATCACCGACTATGCCCAGGACGCCCTCGGTGACATCGTTTTCGTGACCCTGCCGGCGGTCGGCACCGAGCTCGACGCCGGTCAGGCGTTCGGCGAGGTCGAGTCGACCAAGAGTGTCTCGGACGTGTACGCCCCGCTGGCCGGCACCGTCAGTGCGCGCAACGAGGCTCTGGACGCCAATCCCGAGATCGTCAACACCGACCCGTACGGCGAAGGTTGGCTGCTGGAGTTCACCCCGGCGGGTGGCATCGACGCCGCCGCAGCGTCGCCGCTGCTGCTCGATCGGTCCGCATATGAGGCATTGCTCGGCTAACCGCGCGGCGAACGGCCCTCGACCTCGGGTCAACGGTTCGATCGATTGCGGGTGGGCTCAGGCCCTGGTTGACCCTCTTGCGGGTGCACCGATACGGTCGCAAGCCTCCCCGACGAGCCACCGCCTGGTTGGCCTTCGGGGGAGCACCGACACGTCGATCAAGGAGGCACGGACGCGTGTTCTGCACCCAGTGCGGCCAGCAGAACCCGGAGGACGCCCGCTTCTGCCTTCGGTGCGGGGCCCCGGTGGGCCGTCCGGCTGGGGGCGAGGGGTCGGTCGAGACGACCTCGACCATCTCCCTCGTGGCCGTCGAAGGCGCGCTGGAGGCAGAACAGCACGGCGCCGGTGATGCCGGTCCCGAACCGGCCGACTCGGGGGTGCTCGAGGCCTTGCCGCCCGGCTCGGCCCTGCTGGTCGTCAAACGGGGCCCCAACGCGGGGAGCCGCTTCCTGCTCGATGCCGATGTGACGACGGCTGGCCGGCACCCGGACAGCGACATTTTCCTCGACGATGTGACCGTGTCCCGCCGGCACGCGGAGTTCGTCCGGGAGGGCGGGAGTTTCCTGGTGCGCGACGTCGGCAGCCTGAACGGTACGTATCTCAATCGCACGCGTATCGACGCGGCCGGACTGGCCGGTGGCGACGAGGTCCAGATCGGCAAGTACCGACTCGTCTTCCTGACCGGCTCCCGCGCCGACGAGGTCGGCTGAGGGTGACGGCCATGAGCGGCCTGCCGTCGGCGGCCTTCATGAGCATCGGCGAGGTACTCGGCCAATTACGACCCGACTTCGTTGACATCACCATCTCCAAGATCCGCTTCCTGGAGGACGAAGGCCTGATCAAACCTGAGCGGACGGCGTCGGGCTACCGCAAGTTCAGCCGCGAGGACCTCAGCCGGCTGCGCTACGTCCTTGGGGCGCAGCGCGACCACTATCTTCCGTTGCGGGTGATCAAGGAGCACCTCGACGCTATCGACCGGGGGCTGGAGCCACCGGCCCTCGGCGGCGGGGGCCCCAGGGTCCCGCGGGCGTTGGTTGCAGCTGAGGGCCTGCCCAGCGCTGAGTCGTTCCGGCCCGCCGCGAGCGAGATCAGGCTGTCCAAGCGGGAACTGCTCGATGCGGCGGGTCTTGAGGCCGAGCAGCTGCAGCAGCTGGAGCAGTACGGCTTGCTCGGCCCACGGCCCGGCGGCAGCCATTACGACGGCGATGCCCTCGTTGTCGCCAAGACGGTGGCCGAGATGGCCCGCTTCGGCATCGAGGCCCGCCACTTGCGGATGTTCAAGGCCGCTGCCGAGCGCGAGATCGGGCTGGTCGAGCAGGTCGTGACCCCGCTGGTGCGCCAACGCAATCCCGAGGCCCGCGCCCGGGCTGATGAGGTCGCGCGGGAGTTGGCGGCGTTGTCGGTCAAGCTGCACGCGACGCTTGTCCGGGCCGGCCTCGCCCCGGGACTCCGGCGCTGATCGCACCGCTTGCGGACGATCCCGCGCGGTAGGGTCGTGCCGGACGCGCAGGGCCGACTGGGTCCGGTCGCCAGCGTGAGCAGGAGGTCCCGGTGGACGAGCACGAGGGCAGCACCTTGACCGAGCTCAGTGTGGTCGGGGTGCGGGTCGAGTTGCCTTCCCAGCAGCCGATCGTGTTGCTCAAGGAGGCGTCGGGCGATCGCTACCTGCCGATCTGGATCGGGGCGGTCGAAGCGACCGCCATCGCCTTTGCGCAGCAGGGAGTGGTCACGGCGCGGCCGATGACGCACGACCTGCTCCGCGATTTGCTGGGGGCGTTGGACCGCCCGCTGCGGACCGTGACGATCACCGGTCTGCGCGATGGGGTCTTCTACGCCGAGTTGGGCTTCGACGGCGGCATCACCGTCAGCGCCCGGCCGTCGGACGCCATCGCCCTGGCGATGCGCACCGGCGCGGTGATCCGCAGCGAGGAGGCCGTCCTGGCCGAGGCCGGGATCGCCATTCCGGACGAGCAGGAGGACGAGGTGGAGAAGTTCCGCGAGTTCCTCGACACGATCACCCCTGAGGACTTCGACAGCGGTTCCTGACCCTCAGGTCGACGTCGAGGGTGACAACTCGCCGGAGTCAGGACGTTGACCCTCCGACCGAGGCTGCTTAGCGTCCGGCTCTACACGCACAGTCACTGTTGTCGAGGGAGGCGAGCCGATGGACCACGAGCCACCAGTGGCCGGCCCGCCGGAGCGCCTGGACCGGCCCGGGCTGGCCCTCCAGGGCTCGCTGTTCGACGACCTCCCGCTGGCTGAGCAGCCCGGCGTCCAGCCCGAGGACGTCGGCTACCGCGGCCCAACCGCGTGCTCGGCCGCCGGCATCACCTACCGCCAACTCGACTACTGGGCCCGGACCGGTCTGGTCGAGCCCAGCGTGCGCGAGGCCTCCGGCTCAGGCACGTCCCGGCTGTACTCCTTCCGGGACATCCTGGTTCTGCGGATCGTGAAGAAGTTGCTCGACGCCGGGGTGTCGCTCACCAACATCCGCACCGCGATCGCCACGCTGCGCGACCGGGGGGTGGAAACCCTGGGGCAGATCACGCTGATGAGCGACGGCACGACCGTGTATGAGTGCACCAGCACCGATGAGGTGGTCGACCTGCTCCAGGGTGGCCAAGCCGTCTTCGCGATCGCCGTGGGCCGCCAGGTCCGCGACGTCGAGGGCAGCCTCGCGCACTTCCCGGCCGAGCGGGCGCACGCCGACGTCCCCGTCGTCGGGTCGGCCGACGAGCTCGCCAGCCGCCGCCGCCGCCGGACCACCGCCTGAGCAGACGTGGCAAGGCGCCGACCGGCGCGGCGCGCCGATCCGCCGTCGCGCTGCTAGCCTGAGAGTGCCGACGACCCCACGCGGGAGAGTCCCGCCGCAACCAGCGGTGGGCGCCGAAGGAGCATCTCTCCCCGCCAATCTCTCAGGCCAGCAGACCGCGTGGAGTGGGCAACTCTGGAAAGTGGGTCGCGTCCTGCGGCCCCACCGACGGTGCAAGCCCGCCTCGCGGGTGAAGCTCTCAGGTCCCGTGACAGAGGGGGAGGCCTCCCGCGGCCCGCGCTCCTGCGGTCCGTCCCGCCGACGCCACCGCCCAGGTGCGCCAGGAGACCTCCGATGACCGCACCGCAGGTGACCCAACCATCCGCCCTCCCGCTGGCCGAGCTGGAAGCAGGCTCGCCATTTGCTGCCCGGCACATCGGTCCGAGCGCGGACGAGCAAGCCAAGATGCTGGCGGTCCTCGGCCACGGCTCGTTGGCTGAGCTGGCCGAGGCCGCGGTCCCCGAGGTGATCCGGGCTACCCAGGGATTGGACCTGCCGGTGGCCGCCTCGGAGGCGGAGGTGCTCACCGAATTGCGCGTGCTCGCCGCCCAGAATCGGGTCACCACGCCGATGCTGGGTTTGGGCTACGCCGGCACCCACACGCCGCCGGTCATCCTTCGCAACGTGCTTGAGAACCCAGCCTGGTACACCGCCTACACGCCCTACCAGCCGGAGATCAGCCAGGGCCGGCTGGAGGCGCTGTTGAACTTCCAGACCATGATTGCCGACCTGACCGGGCTGCCCACCGCCAACGCAAGCCTGCTCGACGAGGCGACCGCCGCCGCCGAGGCCATGACGCTGTGCCGCCGGCAGAGCAAGGCGCCGGCCGATGCGGTCTTTCTCATCGACGCCGATTGCCATCCGCAGACCATCGCGGTGGTGCAGACCCGCGCCGAGCCGCTGGGGCTGCCGGTCCGGGTCGTCGACCTGTCGCTGCCGCTACCCACCGAGGAGGCCGTCTTCGGGCTGTTGGCGCAGTACCCCGGCAGCTCGGGCGCGGTCCGGGACCTTCGCCCGCTGGTCGAGCAGGCGCACGCGGTGGGCGCGCTGGTGGCCGTCGCTGCGGACCTGCTCGC
>JAYTOZ010000469.1:0-2100 GCA_043747515.1 Frankiales bacterium
TACCAGAAGTGCAGCGCGGACGCGGCCAGCAATGCCGTCAGACCGCAGGTCGGGACCCACCCCCACCAGTAACAGACCCCGGTGAGGTTCGCCAATACCGGGCTATAAGGACGGAAGGCCTCAGCGCAGGTCGCCGCGATCCCACCCACCCGATCGGGCCACATCAACGACAGCTCGGTCCAGCCCGGTGCAGCGGCCAGCGCCAACACCAAACCGAGGGCGAGCAGCGGCACCGCGGCGCTGCCCTGCGAGGCAACCAACGCAGTTACCAGGAACAGGCTCTGGTTACTGCCGCCCAGCGCCAGTGACACCGCGCCCGACACACCCAGCACCCGGGGATGCTGCACAGCCCGCGCCGGACGCACGGCGGTGAGACCGGTTGTCGACGAGGCTGGGGAGTCGCTCGCGACAGGGGAATCGACGGGCCCGGCGGAGGCCGCGCGAAGGTCTTGGGGTGCACCGGGTGTGCACCCGGTGGCGCCTGCCATCACGTCACCTGCTGTCGCCGTCAGTCACCTACGCACCGAGGTCTGGCACGCCTCGACGGAAGCCCCGTCCCGAGAGTCCTCGGCCGACACGTCAACGAACATGAGGGAAGTTCCAGCAGACCCTCAGGGAGTTGCTTCGCGCCCGACCGAAGCAACCCGCAACCCTCACCGAGCTCCAAGCCCTCTTGGACCACTTCGTGATGATCTACAACGAGCAGCGGCCGCACCGGTCCCTACCGAACCGCACCACCTCTGCGACCGTTCACGCGACCCTGCCGAAAGCCACTCTCAGGGGGACCGCAGCCGCGACACCCCACGACTACGTCCGCCACGGCACGATCGACAAAGCCGGCAGCATGACGCTTCGCGTCGCCGGCCGACCCCGGCACATCGGCGTCGGCCGTACCTACGCCCGAACCGACGTCATCCTGCTCGTCCAGGACCTCCACGTCACCGTCGTGAACGCCGCGACCGGCGAGATCCTTCGCGACCTCATCATCGACCCCCGCAAGGACAACCAGCCCACCGGCCGATCACCAAGCCCCACAAAGAACTAGGCCGAACCTGCAGGATGCAGCTCTGGCCTGTTCCTGTGTCGTGCGACATCACACTGGGAGCTGGGGCAGGACTTGAACCTGCGACCTCTGGGTTATCCGCCCAGCAAGAACAACTGGAACGAGAGCCAAGCCGAAGGCTGTGTGGTCGCGTTCATCGACGTCGATGCCGCGCATGGCGCCTCACCCCCGGACCTTGCCGAACGTCGGCGGTGGTGGCTCGTCCGACCAGGCCAGGCCCGGTCCGTCCCGGCCCGGCCCGGCTCGGGGTTCGGGGACCTTCCGACCTACCTTCGCGACGGCAGTCGACCCACTCTCGGTCGAGTCTTGTTGACCAGCTTCCTGCAGCTGCGATCTTGAAACGCCTGTGGGCCGTCCCTGGGCCGTCACAGCCCGACGGCGGTCCTACGAGGCCAGCGCGGTTGATGGGCAAAATCGCAGGTCAGAGCCGGTGTGGCGAGCAGGCGCAATCGCGGTCACGCCCCTTGAACGCGATGTCGGGGATGACAACGCTCTTAGGCCGGGCCAGAGGACGGCCTGAGCACAGTTCTGCGCTGCTCAGGACACCCAGGAAGCGGCCGCGAGCCGACCTCGCCAGCCGGGCGACAACACGAACGACCAGAGTTTTCTTGCGGTCGCATTGCGGTCGGGGCCGAGAACCAGTCAGGGCCCTGATCAATGATCAAGACCTTGACCTTCACGGTGGAGCTGAGGGGAGTCAAACCCCTGACCCCCACACGGCCAGGCCGATGTGGGGGTCCGCGGTCATCCGCTGCCGTACATCCCGCGAGGTCAGAGCGGGCGTGCCCTCCTGCACGGACTGCGCCGGACGGGAGCGGACCAGCCACAACTGTGCCCAGAACTGAGCCACGCCGCACCAGTGTCGACGCCCGAAGCAGGAGGGCGCCGCCCGCGACTTCGCCCTCCCCTGCGTTGCGAGGGTGAACTGCGGCCCCTTTCTCAGGTGGCGAGTGCAGATCATCGCTGAACGTGGCGTCGGGACCGCTACTGCGGCGGTCGGCTCCAGTGCTCGGCCATGGCCGCATTCGCCTGATCGA
>JAYTOZ010000470.1:0-3599 GCA_043747515.1 Frankiales bacterium
GCAGCGGTCAATGTCGTCTTGCCATGGTCGATATGACCGATGGTGCCGATGTTGACGTGCGGCTTGGTGCGCTCGAACTTGGCCTTGGCCATCTGGCCTGTCTCCTTCAGTGCGGGGTGGTCGCCGTCCGGCGTGATGCCGGAGGCGTCGAGAACGGTGCCGGGTGTGTACGGGAGCTACTCGCCCCGCACCTTCGCGATTGCGCTGAGCTCGGTGCAGTGGACCCGTTTGCTGGCGCTCACTCTCCACGCACCTTCGCGATGATTTCCTTCGCCACGTTGCCGGGGACCTCGGCGTAGGAGTCGAATTGCATGGAGTAGCTGGCCCTGCCCTGGGTGCGGCTGCGCAGGTCGCCGACGTAGCCGAACATCTCCGACAGCGGGACCACCGCCTTGACGACGCGGGCGCCGCCGCGCTCCTCCATCGCCTGGATCATCCCGCGGCGGGAGTTCAGGTCGCCGATGACGTCGCCCATGTTCTCCTCGGGCGTGACGACCTCGACGCTCATCATCGGCTCCATCAGGGCCGGGTCCGCCTTGCGGGCGGCCTCCTTGATGGCCATCGAGCCGCAGATCTTGAACGCCATCTCGGAGGAATCGACGTCGTGGTAGGTGCCGTCGAGCAGCGTGACCTTGACGTCTACGAGGGGGTAGCCGGCCAGGACACCGAACTGCAGCGCCTCCTGGATGCCGGCGTCGACCGAGGGGATGTACTCCTTCGGGATGCGCCCGCCGCTGACGGAGTTCTGGAACAGGTAGCCGCCGCCGGGCTCGGTATTGGGCTCGACGGTGATGACGACGTGGGCGTACTGCCCGCGCCCACCGGACTGCTTGGCGTACTTCAGCGAGTGCTTCTCGACCTTGCCACGCAGCTTCTCGCGGTAGGCGACCTGGGGTTTGCCGACGTTGGCCTCGACGTTGAACTCGCGGCGCATCCGGTCCACCAGGATGTCGAGGTGGAGCTCGCCCATGCCGGAGATGATCGTCTGGCCGGTCTCCTCGTCGGACTCGACCTTGAAGGTCGGGTCCTCCTCGGCGAGCCGCTGGATCGCGGTGCCGAGCTTTTCCTGGTCCGATTTGGTCTTTGGTTCGATTGCCACCGAGATGACCGGGTCCGGGAAGGTCATCGATTCGAGCACGACTGGCGCGTCTGCGTCGCAGAGCGTGTCGCCAGTGGTGGTCTGCTTGAGGCCGATGACGGCGCAGATGTCGCCCGCCTTCACCTCGCTGATGTCCTCGCGGTGGTTGGCGTGCATCTGCATCAGCCGGCCGATTTTCTCCTTGCGGTCCTTGGTGGCGTTGATGATCGCCTGACCGCTCGTGAGCGTGCCGGAGTAGACCCGGATGTAGGTCAGCTTGCCAACGTGCGGGTCGGTCTGGATCTTGAAGGCGAGCGCTGAGAAGGGCGCGTCGAACTTTGGCGCCCGCAGCTCCTCGACGGTCTCGTCCTTGACCGAGTGGCCGGTCACCGCGCCGACATCCAGCGGCGACGGGAGGTAGTCGACGACCGCGTCGAGCATCGGCTGGACGCCCTTGTTCTTGAACGCCGACCCGCACAGGACCGCGGTAACAGTCTTCTCGGTGGTCGAGGCGAGGATCGCCCGGCGGATACCGGCCTTGACCTGCTCGAGGCTGGGCTCCTCACCCTCGAGGTAGGTCTCCATGACGGCATCGTCGTGGTCGGCCAGGGTCTCGATGAGCGTGGTCCGCCACTCGGCGGCCTGCTCGGCGTAGTCCGCAGGGATGTCAACGACGTCGTACTTGTCGCCCTTGGAGGTCTTGTCATCGTTGGCCCAGAGCAGGCCCTTCATCTGCACTAAGTCGATCACTCCGGTGAAGTCGCCCTCGGCGCCCCACGGGAGCTGCAGCACGAGCGGCACGGCGTTGAGCCGGCTGATGATCATCTCGACGGTGCGATAGAAATTCGCGCCGGTGCGGTCCATCTTGTTGACGAAACAGATCCGCGGCACGGAGTACTTATCGGCCTGGCGCCAGACGGTCTCGGACTGCGGCTCGACCCCGGCGACGGAGTCGAACACCGCGACGGCCCCGTCGAGCACCCGCAGCGAGCGCTCGACCTCAACGGTGAAGTCCACGTGGCCCGGCGTGTCGATGATGTTGATCCGGTGGTTGTCCCACGTACAGGTCGTCGCCGCCGACGTGATGGTGATGCCACGCTCTTGCTCCTGCGCCATCCAGTCCATCGTCGCCGCGCCGTCGTGTACCTCACCGATCTTGTACGCCTTGCCGGTGTAGTACAGGACGCGCTCGGTGGTCGTCGTCTTGCCCGCGTCGATGTGCGCCATGATCCCGATGTTTCGGGTTTTGGCGAGGACGTCGTTGCTGGCCACAGTGCTGCTCTGCTTCCTGGTCTCTTGGCGGTGCTGGGGTGCTCGAAAGGGGCTGGATACCAGCGGTCTGACTACCAGCGGTAGTGCGCGAAGGCCTTGTTCGACTCAGCCATCTTGTGGGTGTCCTCGCGGCGCTTGACGCTGGCGCCAAGGCCGTTGCTGGCGTCGAGCAACTCGTTCATCAGCCGTTCGGTCATCGTTTTCTCGCGGCGACCCCGGGAGTACTGGATGAGCCAGCGCAGCGCGAGCGTGTTCGAACGACCGGCGCGCACCTCGATGGGCACCTGGTAGGTCGCGCCACCGACCCGGCGGCTGCGGACCTCAAGGGTCGGCTTGACGTTGTCGAGCGCCCGCTTGAGCGTGATCACGGGGTCGGCGCCGGATTTGTCGCGGCAGCCTTCGAGCGCGCCGTAGACGATCTTCTCGGCGACTGAGCGCTTTCCCGAGAGCAACACCTTGTTGATCAAGCTGGTGACGAGCGGCGAACCGTAGACCGGGTCGATGACGACCGGGTGCTTCGGCGCAGGACCCTTGCGAGGCACTAGCTCTTCTCCTTCTTCGCGCCGTAGCGGCTGCGAGCCTGCTTACGGTTACGGACGCCCTGGGTGTCGAGCGACCCCCGGATAATCTTGTAGCGGACACCCGGGAGGTCCTTCACCCGGCCACCGCGCACGAGCACGATGGAGTGCTCCTGCAGGTTGTGGCCGACGCCGGGGATGTAGGCGGTGACCTCGATACCGCTGGTCCGCCGCACGCGGGCGACCTTGCGCAGGGCGGAGTTGGGCTTCTTCGGGGTGGTCGTGTAGACGCGCGTGCAGACGCCACGACGCTGCGGGCTCCCCTTGAGGGCCGGCGTGTTGGTCTTCTCGACCTTGTCCTGCCGGCCCTTGCGGACCAGCTGCTGGATCGTGGGCAAAGCGTCTCCTGCTCGTCCTTGCGCGAAGTTCGGGACCGTGCTGGCTGAGCCACTGCGCCCCACGCGGTCGGGTGTGTCGACCGTCCTGGGACCCGCCCGCACGGTCGACCGTCTGGGGGGTGGAGCAGGGGTCCTGCTGGGATGGTGCTGGCGACCGGCGTCCGTCTCAGTCGACCTGAGCGATGGGGCTGCGGGCGCACGGGGAGACCCGGGTCGCCCCAGGCACGGGAGAGGACAGTACCCGTCGCCCGGACGAGGGTCAAAAGCCGTAGGCGACCGCCTGCGGTCCGTCACCTCGACACGCCGGAGGCGGCCGTTCCGGTCCAACGCGGT
>JAYTOZ010000471.1:0-2413 GCA_043747515.1 Frankiales bacterium
AGGCGCAGACCAGCGCCGTGACCTTGACGTGCACCGAACGGCCATAAGGGTTGCCCAGCGCCGAACCCAGGGAGGCGGCGGTGACCGCACCGACCGCGCTCACCACGGTCCGGCGGAAATCCGGCCGGCTGATCAGGTCATGGGACCACTGCGGGGTGGTGTCCCGGACCCGGCGTAGATCATCGCGAACGATTCGTTTCATGCCCGTGGAGTCTGCCGGAGCGTCCCGGACAGTGGGCCATCCAAGGCGAACATGACCGGCAGACCCGCAGTCGACACCGACCTCTGCGTCAGCGCATCCCTCGCCGGCCTCGGTCCGGTCCAGGTGCCGACGCACGCACCTGGCACCGCTCGCCACGCTCCTGCACGTGCAGTCCACCGCCACCGCGACCACTACCAGGAGTGCGACCATGCCGAGGTGCTTGACCTGCTGGACCCGCGTGCAGCCTGGGGTCCTGCAGCACCAGCCGCGACGCCCACGCTCGCCCGATGCCCACCAAGACCGCCCTGGGCGACGCTGGTGACGATGAGCCGGAGCTGCCGCCGAAACAGCGCGAGGTGCTGCGGCGAGCGTTCAGCAACCCGATCCACATGGAGCGTTTCCAGATCGCCGAGAGCGCTCGCTCAACAAGGCGATTGCCTCGACCGTCAGCGCCAAGCTGCGCATGGAGGCGGTAGCACCAATCCTTGGGCACACCCGCCGCATGGCAGGACGAGATGGCCCGCAACCTCCAGGTCTCATCCTCACGAACGAGCAGCTCCAGACCCAGCTGTCCGACGTGGTGGTCAGCCGCGAGTTCACCGATGCGATGCGCCGAATGCGCCAGCTGTCGACCGTCGAGTTCGACATACCGACCAAGGATGGATTCGACCGGCTGGCAGAAATGGTCGAGGACGGCGAGATCGACGAAGAGACGATCCACTTCGCCGAGCAGGCCATCAGCGAGGGCGTCGAGCTGTCCGCGGCCATCGACGTGGCAGTAGTCGAGGTCCTCAAACGCCGGCCCCTCATCCCACGCTGGGTCGTCCGCCGGATGATCACGACCTGGGTATGGCTGATGTACGGCAGCTTGCTGTACGCCGCCGTCATCACCAGCCCCGAGATCGCGGCCATACCCAGCTCGTTCGGGATGCCAGTTCCCGACGCTGTGGCGAACAAGGCCGACCAGAAGGTCGATGAGCACTCTCCGCCCTGCAAGGACGGCGCCGATGACCATCCGAAGGAGACCAACAATGAGCCCACGCTGAGGCCGCGGGGGACTCTCGTGCCCGCGGAAGTCCGCAGACACCTCTACCTGACCGACTGGGCGTGGCGAACACCTCCAGGCCGCATTTCGCTGCCCGTCCCGGGAGTCTGGTGGCACGCAAATGCTCGAGCCTGTACGGCGGGACGTGGCTGAGCAGGTCCAGTCCCTGCTTGCGGGGTGAGAGGAGGGCGTCCTGTGCCCGCAGGCTTTCGCCTTTGACATCCCTGGCGAGTAGCGCAGTCGCGGCGTCCGCAGCCCGCTGGCGACCGGCTGGAGCGTGGCTCACTCTGCCGACCGGCCTGCCGCTGCCGGTCAGCCCACCAGCAGCCGACACCCTGGAAGCTGTCGTGTCGTTGGTCTTCGCCCGGCCGACGCGATCCGGGATCGATACCGACTGGCGGGGCCGCCGTAATAGGCCGAACCGTTGGGGTGGCACCTGGATCGCAACGGACGTGTCTGGTCGATTGTTGGCTTTGGGCGCGCTGGTTCTACGTCACGACGCGCGGGCGACCTCATGCGTGCCGTCGGGTATCAGGAGCAGTCGAATGGTCGTAGGCGGGTCCGATGACCCCGATTGTGGAGTAGCGGTGCAGAGCGCCTGCCGTGACCGATCCCGGAGAGAGAAGCATCAAGTGCAACTCCTGGCCTTTCTGAGGCCGCTTCCACACCAGGTCGACAGGAGTGCTGAGCGGCCTGCGCCGCGATTGCGTCTGCACTCGCCACGCGCCCGGGTCCGGCTGGTGCCCAGCTCCGCCGCCTGTCAACGGCCTTGCCCAGCCGACGACCCGGTTCGTCACGCCAGTTCAAAAGGTCGGCCGCAGCGCCTCGATGGGGAGGACCTCTGGGCGACACGCGAGGGGCTCAGCACATTCCACACACCGGCTACGTCGTCGAACGACGTCGAGTCAACAGGTGGCGGGCCACCGCTGGCAGCCCAACGGCCGCACCGACCACAAACCCGGTTACCCAATCTGCAGACAGTGACGACGCCGCGACACCCGCCGCCCCAAACACGACGACCATGACGCACAGGAACACGAGCCGGTGAGCCCGCTCGAACACAACCGGCATCGACGTCCCGAGCACAAACCCGGCCGCCGCCCCAAAAATAACGACCCAGTTCACTGCCACCACCGCCCTCTGCAGGAGACGAACGCGTTGATCGG
>JAYTOZ010000472.1:0-11966 GCA_043747515.1 Frankiales bacterium
GTGAGCACCTCGGACTCGTCGATGTAGTCCACGCCGATGGCCTGCAGCACCTGGGCCTCGACGAAGTGCCCGATCCTGGCCTTGGCCATCACCGGGATCGTCACCTCGGCCTGGATCCCGTCGATCATGTCGGGGTCGCTCATCCGGGCCACCCCGCCGTCGCGGCGGATGTCGGCCGGGACCCGCTCGAGCGCCATGACGGCGACCGCGCCGGCGTCCTCGGCGATCCTGGCTTGTTGCGCGTCGACGACGTCCATGATGACGCCGCCCTTGAGTTGCTCGGCCATCCCACGCTTGATCAGCGGGGTGCCGGTGGTCTGCGCAGAGGTCTCGGACATGACCTCATCCTAGATCAGTTGAACGCCAGTGGCCTGCCGGCCGGGAGCAGCAGGACCCAGGTCCGGCCGGGCCGCAACGGCACGTCCCGGCGTCCTGTCGTGACGAGGCGGGTGCGCCCGAAACCCTGCCGCAGCCAGCGTGACTCGACCCGCACACCGTCGCGCAGCACGACGGCTCGACCACCGCCGGTGGTCACGGTGTACGGGGTGCCGTTGCCCAGGACGTCGACGTACCGGCTGGGTCGTTCGGTCACGAACTGCACCACGACATTGCTCGGGGCGACGCTCTGCATGCGGCGCCCGTCCTGGTAGATCGCGTAGGTGTGGGTCGGCCCGTCGTAGACCACCCGCACGATGCTGCCCGCCGCGTAGTCGGCCGTGGCCGCGCCGGTGGCCGGCCCCTTCGTCGGCGCGGCTGCGTAGCGCAGGCCGATGTCGCGCGGCGCGCTGGCCTGCGGCCGCGCGGCGGCCAGGGCCCCCGGCGAGCTGAAGAAGTTGTTGGCGTCAGCCCGGTGCTCCCCGATCCGGTAGGCCCCAGGCAGCACGTCGTAGGACGCGTCGAGCACCCAGCCCGACACCTCGGCCCGATGGAAGGTCGCCTTCACACCGCGGTTGCCGCCGGAGAACCCGACCGCGAGCTGACCGAACTGACGGAGCAGGTCGATGTCGCTCTCGCGGACCGAGCGGATCGGGCCGACCTCACCCCGGCTCTGGTCGTCGAAAACGGCCAGCAATCTGGTCGAGCCGCCCTCCATGAGCTCCTGGTAGACGATCGCGGCCCGATCCAGGCCCCGCTGGTAAGGCCGGGCCAGCCCCTCGTTGTCGACCTTGATCGCCACCACCGGCCCGGTCCGCCTGGGGCGCAGGCCGGTCAGCGGATCGACCCCGGCCAACGGGTCGCGGGGGGCCGACGGGGGCGTGCCTGCCGCCTTCGCCGGCGCCGGCGCAGTCGGCGTGCCGGTCGGCCCGGGGATGGCTCGAGTCGTGGTCGAGGAAGAGCATCCGGCCAAGGTGGCGGCGAGCACAAGGATGGGGATCAGGGGCCGGTTCACCCTGGCACCGTACGTCGGGACAGCGCTCACCCCCTGGGTGACAGCACCGTGTCGTCGATGTCGAAGTAGGTGGGCATCGCCCGGTGACCGGCCAGGCGCAGGGCCCGAGGAAGCCGGCGCCGACGCAAGGCTCGGGTGTCGGTGACCGCCGTGTTGTGGAACGACCGGGCCAAACCGACCCGGGTCGAGGCGGTCTCGAGCTCGGTCAACGAGGTCTCGCCGGGGACCAGCGCGGCGGCTGCCTTGAGGGCCCGCGACAGGTCGTTCTCGACCGCCTCGCGACCGGTCGCTCCGGCGTCCAGCGACGCCGACGCCGCGGTGTCGAGCGCACTCGCTGCCGGCCCCGGTGGCAGCTGGCTGCGCAGCGCCCGGGCGGCCGCGGCCCGGCGGACGAGCTGAGCGTCGAGCGCGGCCCAGGCGGCGTCGACCCGGGCATGCATCCGGTCGAGCCGGCCGGCGGTCCAGGTGACGTAGGAGGCGAGCAGCACCACGATCGCGACAACCGCGACGACGAGCCTCACGCGAGCGTCGTGGTCACGGCGCGACGCGCTCGCGGACCACGGCGAGCCAACGGCGCAGGGTCTCCGAGACGCGCCCGGGATCGTCGTCCTGGCCCTCGTCGACGACATCGGGTTCGTCGGCGAGCTCGTCCAGGCCGACCGCCCCCCGACGCGGGGCCACCGTCTCGTAGACCTCGACGATCTGCCGCGTCACGGTCGACCAGTCGTAGGCCGTGACGGCCTGCCGGCCCCGCGTGGCCAGCTCGGTCCGGCGGGACGGGTCGCCGAGCAGGGCGGCGAGCGCCGTCGCGAGCGCCTCGGCATCGCCGACCGGCACGAGCACGCCCGCGCGGCCGTCGTCCAGCACCCGCCGGAAGGCCTCGAGGTCGGCGGCGACCACCGGCGTGCCGGTGGCCATCGCCTCGATGAGCACGATCCCGAAGCTCTCGCCGTAGGTGTTGGGGGCGCAGTAGACGTCGCCGCTGGCGTAGACCCGCGGCTTGTCGGCGTCGCTGACCAGACCGAGCAACTCGACGTGCCGGCGCAGGGCCGGTGGCACCGGCACCTCGTCCGGATCGCCCGGCCCGGCGACGAGCAACCGGACCCGCGGCACCAGCGCGACCAGCTGGGGAAGGGCGGCGAGCAGCACCGCGAGGCCCTTGCGTTCCTCGTCGATCCGGCCGAGGAAGACGACTGTCGGCCGGTCCGGCTGGTCGGGCAGCGGCTGGGCGCCCTCGAACCGGGCGATCGACACGCCATTGGGAATCAGCACGGCGTCGGCGCCGAGGTGTTCCACGACGACCCGCCGGGCGGCCGGTGACACCGCGATCCGGCCGGTGATCTTCTCCAGCCCCGGTTGCAGGGTGGTGCCGAAGACCTGCAGGGCACGGCTGCGGGCAGTGGCGGTGTGGAAGGTCGCGACCATCGGCCCGCGGGCGGCGAAGCAGGCCAGCATCGACAGCGACGGCACGGTCGGCTCGTGCAGGTGCAGCACGTCGAACCTCCCGCGCCGCAGCCACCGGCGGGTCCGGGTGAGCGACACCGGCCCGAACGCCAGCCGCGCCACCGACCCGTTGTAGGGCACCGGCACGGCGCGGCCGGCCGGCACGACATAGCTCGGCAGGTCGGCGGTGTCGACGTCGTCGACCGGGGTCAGCACCGACACCTCGTGCCCCAGTGCGAGCAGCGAATCGGCGAGGTCGCGCACGTGCGCCTGCACCCCACCCGGGACGTCCCAGGTGTAGGGGCACACGATGCCGACCCTCACGCGCGGACCAGTTTGCGTGGGTCGCCCTCACGCAGGTCGTCCAGCCAAAGCGTCTGCAACATGTGCCAGTCGGCCGGCCGGTCGGTGATGCCGGCGGCGAAGGCATCGGCCATCGCCTGCGTCATCGCCCCGACGTCGGTGTGCGGGACATAGGGATGGAACCGGACCCGCCAGCCACCCGGGGTGAAGGTGAGCGTGACCGGCAGCAGCCGGGCGCCGGTTCGAAGCGCCAGCGACGCCGGGCCGGCAGGCATCCGGGTCCGCGCGCCGAAGAACGTCACGTCGATCCCGCGGGGCGTGAGGTCGCGGTCGCCGAGCAGGCACAGCGTGCGGCCCGCCTCGAGGCGTTCGACCAGGACGTCGTACGGCGGGCGGGGGCCACCGGTCAGCGGCAGCACCTCCATCCCGAGGGACTCCCGGAAGGCGACGAACCGCTTGTAAACCGCCTCGGGCTTGAGCCGCTCCGCCACCGTCGTGAAGGGCACCCCGGTCGCACTGCACCAGGCGCCTGCGGCGTCCCAGTTGCCGGTGTGCGGCAGCGCCATGATGGTGCCGGTGGGTGCGGCGACGGCGTCGCGCAGCAGGTGCTCATCGACGACCTCGGTGCCGGCGATGAGCCGGTCGGCGCTCATCACCGGTAGCCGGAACGCCTCGCACCAGTAGCGGGCGTAGGACCGCAGCGCCTCCCGGGTGAGGTCCTGTCCCGGGGCGACCCGCTGCAGATTGGCCCGCAGGCGGTCGACGCCCTTGCCACCGCGGGCGGCCGCGAGGTCGGCCCCGGCCCGGAACACCGCCTGCGCCACCGGCTCGGGCAGCGCCCGGACGAACGCCCATCCCCCGGCGTACGACGCGTCGGTGAGCAGGTCGGCGACCCGGCGGGCCAGGTTCACGGCTGCGCGAGGGCGGCCTGGCGGTGCACCTCGACGAGGCGCTGCACGACCGTGACCGCCGACGCGACGGCGAGCAGGACCAGCGCCGCCCCGAGCACCCAGGTCGGCGCGCCGAGGCCGACCAGCAGGGTGCCGAACAGGACCACGATGAGCCGCTCGGCCCGCTCGGCGATGCCGACGTTGCAGGTCATCCCGAGCCCCTCGGCGCGAGCCTTGGCGTAGCTCGTGACGGCGCCCGCCACCAGGCAGAACAATGCGACAGCCTCAAGGGTCCGGTCATCGCCTGCCCCGGAGTACCACAGCACGAGACCGCCGAAGATCGCGCTGTCGGCGAGGCGGTCCATCGTCGAGTCGAGGAAGGCGCCGAAATGGGTGCTTGTGCCGCGAGAGCGGGCCATCGCGCCGTCCAGCAGGTCGGTGAGCACGAACACGAAAACCAGCGCCGTGCCGGTGAAGAAGTGGCCGGTGGAGAAGAAGGCGAGCGCGCTCGACACCGCGCCGACGGTGCCGAAGATCGTCACCACGTCAGGTGCGACACCGGCGCGCAGCAGCGCCCTGGCGAGCGGGTCGACCACCCGGCCCACCTGGGGGCGCACGCGCAGATTCAGCACAAGCAGGGATCCAGACGTCTCGGGGGCTGCCCGCAGGATAGCGGCGGCGGACGCGCAGGCTTGTCCCGGTGAGCGCTGGCGCGGGAGGCTGTGGACCGTTCCCCAGCAGGAGGTTGACGTGGCCCGCACCGTGGCACCGAACGCACGCCCGGCCCCGGCGCCGCGCTCCCCCGACCTGGTGCGCAACGTCGCAGTCGTCGGCCATGCCGGCGCCGGCAAGACAACCCTCGTCGAGGCGCTGCTGGCCCGCACCGGCACCGTGCCCCGGGCCGGCGTCGTCGAGGACGGCACGACGGTCTGCGACAGCGACCCGTTCGAGGTCCGTCAGCAGCACTCGGTATCGCTGGCGCTCGCCCCGATCGAGTACGCCGGGATCAAGGTCAACCTGCTGGACACCCCCGGCGGCGCCGACTTCGTCGGCGAGTTGCGGGCCGCCCTGCGCGCCGCCGACGCCGCACTGTTCGTGGTGTCGGCCACCGCAGGAGTCGACGCCGTCACCGTGCAGCTGTGGGAGGAGTGCGCCGCCGTCGGGCTGCCGCGGGCCATCGTGATCACCCAGCTCGACAAGCCGCGGGCCGACTTCGACGAGGCGATAGCGGTCTGCCAGCGGGTACTCGGCGACGGGGTGCACCCGCTCTACCTGCCGATGCACGCCGACGACGAGTCGGTCGCCGGCCTCATTGGCCTGCTGTCCCAACGGGTCTACGACCACAGCTCCGGTGAGCGGGTCGAGCGCGACCCTGATGCGCAACACCTGCCGCTCATCGACACGCTGCGGTCGGACCTCATCGAGGCGATCATCGCCGAGAGTGAGGACGAGACGCTGATGGACCGCTATCTCGCCGGCGAGCCGATCGACCCCAAGGTTCTCGTCGCCGACCTCGAGACGGCCGTCGCGCGCGGGCATTTCCATCCGGTGCTCGCCGCCGCTCCGCGCATGCTGCTCGGCACCGACGAGCTGCTCGAGCTGCTCACCCAGGCGTTCCCGTCGCCGCTCGAGCATCCCTGCCCGGTCGTGACGACCCCGGACGGCGGGCCGGCGGCGCCGATCACCTGCGACCCCGACGGCCCGCTCGTCGCCGAGGTGGTCCGCACGACGACCGACCCTTACCTGGGCCGGGTCTCGCTCGTCCGGGTGTTCTCCGGAACGTTGCGGCCCGACGCCGTCGTGCATGTCTCGGGCCACGGGCTCGCGCCACGCGGGCACGCCGACCACGACGTGGACGAGCGGGTCGGCGTGCTGTTGGGGCCGCTCGGCGCGACGCTGCGGGCGGTCGCCTCCTGCCCCGCCGGCGACATCTGTGCGGTGGCCCGCCTCGCCTCGGCCGAGACCGGTGACACCGTCTCAGACCCGAGCGACCCGCTGCTCGTCCACCCGTGGGACCTCCCCGCGCCGCAGCTGCCCGTTGCGGTGGAGGCGGCGTCGCGGGCCGATGAGGACAAGCTCGGCACCGCGCTGGCCCGGCTGGTCGCCGAGGACCTCACCGTCCGGCTCGAGCGGGACCCCGAGACCGGACAGCAGGTCCTGTGGTGCGTCGGCCCGGCTCATGCCGACGTGCTCGTGGACCGGCTGCAGACCCGGCACGGCGTTGCCGTCACCCGCCCGCCCGTCGAGGTGGCGTTGCGCGAGACGATCGCCGGGCCGGTGACCGCCACCGGTCGCCTGGTCAAGCAGTCCGGCGGTCACGGTCAGTACGCCGTCGTCGTGCTCGAGGTGGCCCCCCTACCGGCCGGATCGGGGCTCGCCTTCGACACCCGGGTGGTCGGTGGCGCGGTCCCCTCGCAGTACTTCGCCAGTGTCGAGAAGGGCGTCCGCAGCCAAATGGAACGCGGCGTCGACGGGCGGCCACTGGTCGACCTGTCGGTGACCCTCGTGGACGGCAAGACGCACGCCGTTGACTCCTCCGACGGCGCGTTCGCCGCCGCGGGTGCGCTCGGTCTACGGGAGGCCGTCGCCACCGCCGGCGCGGTCGTGCTCGAACCGATCAGCGCCGTCGAGTTGCGCGTCCCATCGGCCTACGTGGGCACCGTCATGAGCGACCTGTCCGGTCGCCGCGCTCGGGTCACCGGCAGCTCGGCGCTCGAGACCGGGTCGCTGGTCGCCGCCGAGGTACCCGACCTCGAGCTGCTCGGCTACGCCGCCGTGCTGCGCGCCCTCACCCACGGGACGGGTTCCTATGTCCGGCGCCCGCTCGGCTACGAGCCGATGCCCCCGCGCCTGCCCCAGCCCTGACCTTCGTCCCGTCCTGCGCCGATCATGGGCGTTCTGCCGCCCCGCTGAGCGTGAAGGTGCAGCACAAACTCCATGATCAGCGAGCCGGGGTATGGCTCAGCCCCCTGACCAGGCCCGGGCCAGCAGGTCGCGTGTGGCCGGGAGCAACTGCGGCAGCACCTTTGTGTGCCCGACAACCGGCATGAAGTTGGTGTCACCACCCCAGCGCGGTACGACGTGCTGGTGAAGATGTGCGGCGATCCCGGCCCCGGCCACGCCGCCGAGGTTCATGCCGACGTTGAAGCCCTGGGCGCCGGCGGCGAGCCGCAGGGCCCGTAGCGCCTGCTGCGTCATCGAGGCAAGCTCGGCCGTCTCGTCCGGCCCCAGCTCGTCGTACCCGCTCAGGTGGCGGTAGGGCACAACCATCAGATGGCCTGCGTTGTAGGGATAGAGGTTGAGCACGGCGTAGCAGGTGGAGCCCCGGGACACGACGAGTCCCTGTTCGTCGGGCAGGTCCGGGATGGCGCAGAACGGGCACGCGCCGTCCTTGCCCTCACCCTGGATGTAGGCCATCCGGTGCGGTGTCCAGAGCCGCTCGAAAGCGTCCCGCAGCCCGGCACCGAGTTGCTCCTCCGGCTGCAACGGGCTCACCTGCGGTCCCGGACGGCCGCGACCACCTTCGCGACGGCCTCGTCGACAGCAACGCCGTTCTCCTGCGTGCCGTCGCGGTAGCGGAAGCTGACCGCGCCCTTGGCGACGTCCTCGTCACCGGCCAGCAGCATGAACGGCACCTTCTGCTTTTGCGCGGTGCGGATCTTTTTCTGCATCCGGTCGTCGGCGGTGTCGATCTCGACCCGGATGCCCTCGGCCCGCAGGGTCGCCGCGATCGCTTGCAGGTAGTCGTCATGCTCGGAGGTGATCGGGATGCCGACGACCTGCACGGGGGCGAGCCAGGCCGGGAACGCCCCCGCGTAGTGCTCGAGCAGCACCGCGAAGAACCGCTCGATCGAGCCGAAGAGCGCCCGATGGATCATGACCGGCCGCTGCCGGGTGCCATCCGCCGCGGCGTACTCGAGGTCGAACCGCTCCGGCAGGTTGAAATCCAACTGGATGGTCGACATCTGCCAGGTGCGACCGATCGCGTCGCGGGCCTGGACGCTAATCTTCGGGCCGTAGAACGCGGCGCCGCCCGGGTCGGGCACGAGCTCGAGGCCGCTGTCGGTGGCGACCTGCTCAAGGGTGCGCGTCGCCACCTCCCACACCTCGTCGGAGCCGATGGACTTCACCGGGTCCTTGGTCGAGAGCTCGAGGTAGAAGTCGTCGAGCCCGTAGTCCCGCAGCAGGTCCAGCACGAACTGCAGCAGCGAGGCGAGCTCGTCCTTGAGTTGCTCGCGGGTGCAGTAGATGTGGGCGTCGTCCTGGGTGAAGCCGCGCGCGCGGGTCAGTCCGTGCACGACCCCGGACTTCTCATACCGGTAGACGGTGCCGAACTCGAACAGTCGCAGCGGCAGCTCGCGGTAGGACCGCCCCCGCGCCCGGTAGACCAGGTTGTGCATCGGGCAGTTCATCGGCTTGAGGTAGTAGTCCTGACCGGGCTTTTTGACCTCACCGGCCGGTCCGAGCTCGGCGTCGAGGTGCATCGGCGGGTACATGCCCTCGGCGTACCACTCGAGATGCCCACTGGTGACGAAGAGGTCGGCCTTGGTGATGTGCGGGGTGTTGACGAACTCGTAGCCGGCCTGCTCGTGCTTGATCCGCGAGTAGTCCTCCATCACCCGGCGAACCGTGCCGCCCTTGGGATGGAAGACCGCGAGCCCGGAACCGATCTCGTCCGGGAAGCTGAACAGGTCGAGCTCGCTGCCGAGCCGCCGGTGGTCGCGTTTTTCGGCTTCTTCGAGCAACCGCAGATGTTCCCGCAGCGCGTCCTTGCTCTCCCACGCGGTGCCGTAGATCCGTTGCAGCTGAGGGTTCGCCTGGTCACCGCGCCAGTACGCCGCCGCTGACCGCATCACCTTGTACGCCGGGATGTCGCGTGTCGTCGGCAGGTGGGGGCCGCGGCACAGGTCGGTCCAGGCGAGCTCGTCGCCACGCAGGTTGTCGTACATCGTGAGCTCAGCGCCGCCGACCTCGACCGACTCGGCCGGGGCGCCGCCCTTGAGCTCGATCAACTCGAGCTTGAACCGCTCGTGCGCCAGCTCGGTGCGGGCGTCGGCCTCGCTGACCACCCGACGGCAGAACCGCTGCCGCTGCCGGGTGAGCTCGTTCATCTTCTTCTCGACCTCGGCGAGATCCTCCGGGGTGAAGGGCCGTGCTGGTAGGAAGTCGTAGTAGAAGCCGTCCTTGATCGGCGGGCCGATGCCGAGCAGGGTGCCGGGGAACAGCTCCTGGACGGCCTGGGCCAGCACGTGGGCGGCGGAGTGCCGCAGCACCGCGCGGCCGTCCGCGGAGCCGTACGGCACCTGCTCGACGGTGTCACCCGCGGCCACGACGTGGGCCAGGTCGCGCAGCTCCCCGCCGACCCGGGCGACCGCAGTGTCCTTCACGCCGGCCGCCTTCAGCACCTCGCCGGCCGTCTGCCCGGCCTGCTCCGTGGTCACGCTGAGGGACACGACGGTGGACGCTGCGGGCATGTGGCAACCCTATCGACAGCAGTCGGGCCGGTCCCAGGAAGAAGGACCGGCCCGACCGAGGTGCAGGACGGCTACGCGAGCGAGGCGTCCAGGGTGATCTCGACGCCGGTCAGCGCCTTGCTGATCGGGCAGCTGGCCTTGGCAGCCTCGGCGGCCTTTTTGAAGCCGGCCTCGTCCAGGCCCTCGACCTCGCCGACGACCTTCAGCGCGATGCCGGTGAGGCGGAAGCCGCCGGCCGGGTCGGCGCCCAGGGAGACGTCGGCAGTCACCTCGAGGCTCTGCGGGGTGCCGCCGGCCTCGGCGATGAGGGCCGAGAACTGCATCGCGAAGCAGGAGCTGTGCGCGGCAGCGACCAGCTCCTCGGGGCTGGTGGTGCCCCCTGCCTCGTCAGCGGCCCGCTTCGGGAACGACACGTCGTACGTGCCGACCTTGCTGCTGCTGAGCTCGACCTGGCCGGAGCCGGTCTCCAACGTGCCGTTCCATGCGGTACGAGCGGTACGGGTAGGCATTGTTCTCCTCAGGTCAGGGGGATGTTCCATTGCTCCGACACGAGCCGGCTCCCCCTTGTTCCCGTATCGCGTCGTCGATGTTTCGCCGATCAGCACGCCGGCAGCAGGTCGGCTGAGAGCAGCCGGCCCTTGGTGAACGCGAGGACCCAGACGCTGGCCTTGCGGACGGCCGGGTCGGGCTGACCCGGGTCGAGCGCGCGCACGACGTCGGGGATGAGGCCGCCCTGGCTGCACAACACGACGCTCGGACGACCAGCGGCCGCGGGTACCCAGGTCCGTGCGACGTCCGGGTGCCGGGCATGGTGGGCCTCGCCGAGGACCGGCTCCGACTCGACCGCCAGCTGCAGCAACGCCGCCAGCGGGGCGACGGTCTGCTCACAGCGCCGCACCGGCGCCGCGAGGACCCGGCTCGGCGCGAAGGCCGCAAGCACCGGCGCCAGGGCGCGGGACTGCGCCTCGCCGTCGGGTACGAGCGGCCGCAGGTCGTCGTGGCGAGCCGGCACATCACCGGCGTGACCGGCCTTGGCGTGTCGGACGAGCAGGGCGAGCTCGGGGTCGGGCGGGCCGGTCAGGAAGCGCGCGACGACATCGACGTCGCGGCCGGCAGTGAGCAGGTCCTTGGCAGCGGCCGGGGCGACCCACCGCACGTCGTCGACGTCGTCACCGGTGCTCGGCCCGTCGCCCACGACCGCCATGGCGTACCAGCGGACCGTCTTGCCGGTCAGTGCGCCGTCGACCAGCACGTCGTACCCGCTGGCACCGAGGGGCCGGCCCACCAGGGTGCGCTGGCCGGTCTCCTCAGCCACCTCGCGCAGCGCGGTCTGGACCGGATGCTCGCCCGGTTCGGCCTTGCCCTTGGGCAGCGACCAGTCGTCGTAGCGTGGGCGGTGGACGACGGCGAGCTCGAGGCCGTTGGCGGCACGACGCCAGACGATGCCGCCGGCCGCCTGGATGCGCCGGCTCACTGCGGGTGGCACTGCCGGGCCATCGCACCTCCCACGTCCGAGGTCAACACCGGCGCGACCAGCCCGGATGTGGGCGTAACAGGACTCGAACCTGTGACCTCTGCCGTGTGAAGGCAGCGCTCTAACCAGCTGAGCTATACGCCCCAATCGCGTCCGGAGGCTAGCGCAAGGCGGCCAGCAGGTCGTAGCGCGAGCCGACCACTCCCGCAGCGATAGCGAGGGCGATCCCGATGCCGGCCGCGGCCGCCGACCTGACCGGCCGGGCGCGGACCGCGACCTTGGCGCGGTTCGCGTGGGTCCGGGCGCGAACCAGCAGACGTTCGGCGAAGGTGAACTCGAGCGCCCAGACGGCCAACCCGAGCAGCACCGGCGGGATCGTCAGTGGACCGGGCAGGACCGCCAGCGCCAACCCGACGGCGATCAGGGTGGCACCGAGCACGAAGACGACCGCATGGACAACGACGTCCCCGCCCGGCAGTGAGCGGACCCGGTCGCGCAGGTGGAGCCGGGTCAGCGTGCGACGCTCAGGCGTGGTCAGTCAGGACACCTGCAACAACGGGTGGCTGGGTCGTCAGGTCCGGCGCCGTCCGGGACGGTTCGTGGGTGACGAGCAGGCTCTGCACCGAACCTGGGCCGGAGTGCAGGCGCATCCCGCGGACCACATCGACACCGGAGTGCAGCACGTCGAACGTGCCTACCGCGCGGACATCGCCGAACGCGCTCTTCTCCCACAGCACATAGGTGCTGTTGCGGCGGTTGTTGGGCGCGAGCCCAT
Source organism: Frankiales bacterium (assembly GCA_043747515.1). Taxonomy (GTDB): domain Bacteria; phylum Actinomycetota; class Actinomycetes; order Mycobacteriales; family SCTD01; genus JAYSQK01. The sequence goes on from JAYTOZ010000472.1 coordinate 11,750, forward strand.
CGACGACCAGCGAGACTGCCTCCCGGTCCAAGACTGCCACCGCCTGCACGCTGTCGCCGGGGGTGCTCAGCGGGACGCTGCGCGAGCCGGCGTGCACGAGCATCTGCACGGTCGAGGCGAGTCGCTGGCCCTTGGCGAGTTGTGCTTTGTTGTCCCGCTGGAGCGAACTGTTGGCGAACCCGAGCGTGACGACCAGCGCCGCAGCGGCTGCCACACC